>NZ_JBFAIU010000561.1:0-2807 GCF_040654855.1 Asanoa sp. NPDC050611 | reverse complement strand
GGATCGCCCGGGCGCCCTGGGCGTACTCCGGGAAGCCCGCGAGCGTCGGTGGTCCGGCCGGCGCGGGCGCCGGAGATCCGGAGGTGACGACCGCGGCGGCGCTCGCGAGCGCCACCGCGACACCCGCCGCAGCCCAGGCCGCGACCCGCTGCCGGCGCCGGCGGCGCACCTTCGCGCGTACGCCGTGCAGCCGCAGGTGGTGCATCACGTGCTCGGCGGAGTCCGCGGACCGCGACTCGAGCACCTCCCGCAGGTCTGTCGAGTTCACCGCAGCATCCCTTCCGGCGCGAGCGTCTCGTCGAGGCGCAGCTTGGCCATGGCGCGGCTGGCCTGGCTCTTGACCGTGCCGATCGAGCAGCCGAGCGCTTCGGCGATCTCCGCCTCCGCGAGGTCCTCGAAGAACCGCAGCACGAGCACCGCCCGTTGGCGGCGTGGCAGGCGGCCCAGCGCGCGCCACAGCTGGTCGCGGTCGTCGAGCCCGCGGTGCGGGTCGGCCGGACCGGCGGGCTCGGGCAGGTCGGCGGTCGGCAGCTCGCCCCGCCAGCGCCGGCGCCACGACGAGGCGTACGTGTTGACGATGATCCGCCTCACGTACGGCTCGGCGTCGCCGTCGATCCGCGCCCAGGCCTCCCAGGCCCGGGCCAGCGCCGTCTGCAGCAGGTCCTCGGCGAGCGCCCAGTCGCGGGTGAGCAGATACGCGACCCGCAGCAGGCGTGGCGAACGGGACACGACGAACTCGTCGAACCCCTCGGGTGTGATCACGTGCCCGCCCTCCTGCCCAGCCGGTCAGCATCTACTACCGGGTGGACAGGCAAAAGGTTGCAGGCAGTCCTCAGCTTTCGCTGCGATCGAGGTCGATGAGCGCCAGCCCGATGTCCGGTCGCGGCACCCGGCGCAGCTCGGCCGGCGTCTCGGTGGCCATCACCTCCAGCGTCGGCCAGACCCGCGCCTCCAGCAGGAACCGGCGCGCCGCATCGGCCATCGGCAGGTTGACCACGTCGGGCGAGACGGCTTCGAGCTGCTCCAACGTCCGCGCCTCGGCCAGCGTGAACCCGCCGACCGCGGTCCGCCGCAGCGCCGTCAGGTGTCCGCCGACGCCCAGCGCCACCCCGACGTCCCGGGCGATGGCCCGGATATACGTCCCCGACGAGCAGGTCACGTCGATGTCCACGTCGACGACCTCGTCGTGGCGGCGGACGTCCAGCACCTCCAGCCGCGAGATCGTCACCCGGCGCGCGGGAAGGGCGACCTCTTCCCCACCCCGTACCCGCTTGTAGGCCCGCTGCCCATCGATCTTGATCGCACTGACCGCGCTGGGCACCTGGTCGATCTCACCGCGCTGGGCCGCGAACGCGGCCACGAGAGCGTCGTCGCCCACCGCGCCCGCCGGAGACGTGGACACGACCTCGCCCTCCGCGTCGTCGGTCACCGTCGTCTGCCCGAGCCGGACCGTACCCAGATAGGACTTGTCCGCGCCGATCACGTACGTCAGCAGCCGTGTCGCCTTGTTGACGCCGATCACCAGCACCCCGGTGGCCATGGGGTCGAGGGTCCCGCCGTGCCCGACCCGGCGCGTGCGCGCGAGCCGCCGCACCCGGGACACCACATCGTGCGAGGTCATCCCGCCCGGCTTGTCGACCACGATCAGCCCGTCACCTGTCACGACGCCCAAGCCTGCCAGAGTCAGCGGACCGCCCCGACGACCGCCCACCCGCCGGTCCGCAGCCGCATCAGCAGGGCGACGCAGCGCACGACGACGAACAACGTCAAACCGGCCCAGATGCCGGCCAGACCCCAGTCCAGCGCGTACGCGATCCAGATCGCCGGCAGGAAGAACCCCAGCGCCGCCACCACGGTCAGGTCCCGCAGGTAGCGCACGTCCCCCGCACCGATCAGCACACCGTCCAGCGCGAACACCAGACCCGCGACCGGCTGCATCGCGACGAACCACGGCCACGCCACGCCGGCCTGGTCGAGGACCGCCGCGTCGGAGCTGAACAGCCGCGGGACCACGCCCGACCCCGCCGCGATGACCACCGCGAACGCCACACCGCAGACGACCCCGATCCAGCCGATCTTCCGGGCCAGGGACCGCGCCCCGAGCGCGTCGCCGGCACCGAGCGCCGCGCCGATCAGCGACTGGGCCGCGATCGCCACGGCATCGAGCACCAGGGCGGTGAAGAACCAGAGCTGCATCGCGATCTGATGGCCGGCCACCGTCGCGGTCCCGAAGCGGGCCGCCACCGTCGTCGCCGACAGGAAGCTGAGCTGGAACGCCCCGCCCCGGATGAGCAGGTCACGCCCCATCCGCAGTTGCTCGAGGATGACCCGCAGCCGCGGCCGCCAGGAGATGTGCTCCCGCAGCAGGGCCACGGCGAAACACACGCCGGCCACCGACTGCGCGACCACGTTGGCGATCGCCGAACCGACCAACCCGAGGCCGGCCGGGTAGACCAGCAGCGGGCACAGGGCGGCCGACAGGAGGTTGGCGCCGAGCACGAAGTACAGCGGCCGCCGGGTGTCCTGCACCCCGCGCATCCAGCCGTTGCCGGCGGCGGCGAGCAGCAGCCCGGGCGCGCCGATCGCCGCGACCCGCATCCACAGCGCCGCCGAGCCGGCGATCTCCGGGTTGCCGGACAGCGCCCGGGCCAGCGGTCCGGCCGCGACCTGCATGCCGATGGCGATCACGACGCCGGCGCTGAACGCGAGCCAGGACGCCTGGACGCCCTCGTCGACGGCCGCCGACCGGTCGCCGGCGCCGAACCGCCGCGCCGCGCGACCGGTCGTGCCGTAGGCGAGGATCGTGC
>NZ_JBFAIU010000560.1:0-2816 GCF_040654855.1 Asanoa sp. NPDC050611 | reverse complement strand
GGTCAGCCGCTCCAGGTCGGCCGACAGCCGCTTGGCCGCCGCGCGTACCTCCTGGAACTCGGCCTCGCGGGCGGACCGTGCGCCGGCGACCGCGTCCCTGGTCTCCTCGGCCGCGGCCAGCGAGACCGCGACCCGGGCCAGCGCCTCGCGGGCGCCGATCTCCACGGCCCGGGCGATGCCGGCGCCGCGGACCCGGGCGGCCCGACGGGCGGCGGCGCGCTCGCGGGCGGCCCGCTCGGCGGCGGCCTGGCGGGCGAGCGAGTCGGCGCGGCCGGCGATCGAGGCGACCCGCTCCTCGGCGGTACGCACCGCGAGCCGGACCTCCATCTCGTTCTGCCGTGCCTGCGGCACCATCGCGGCGAGCTGGTCACGCTCCTCGGTCGACGGTTCCTCGTCGATCGGCGTGGTCTCGGCCAGCTCGAGCCGGGTCTCCAGCTCGGCCAGCGCGGTCAGGTCGCGCTCGCGGGCCTCCTCGGCGCGGGCGCGGGAGGCGCCCAGCCGCTCGGTCTCCGCGTTGGCGGACCGGGCGGCGGCACCCAGCTCGGCGAGCCGGCGCGCGGCGGCGTTGCGCTGCCCCTCGGCCGCCCGCTTCTCCCGCTCGGTGAGCTGCACGGCCTCCTTGCGGCTGGCCACGGCGGCACGGGCGGTGGCGAGCTGCGTGCGCAGCTGCTCGATCTGCTCCTCGGCGCGGGCCTTGTTGGCCGCCGCCTCGTCGACGGCCGCCTGCAGCTCGATGAAGCTCTGTGCCTTGGCGGAGCCGCCCGCGGCGGCGTACGCGCCGACCACGTCACCGTCCGGCGTGACCGCGCGCAGCTGCGGGTTCGCGGCCACCGCGCGGGTGGCCGACTCCAGACCGTCGGTCATGATCACGTCGCGGAGCGCCCAGTGCACCGCTGGCCGGATCCGCTCGTCGCAGCGGACCACGTCGGGCGCCCAGCGCGCGCCGTCGGGCAGCGCGGGGCGCAGCGCGTCCGGTGTGCCGATCATGCCGGGTCCGGCAGGCGTGCCGACCAGCAGCGCCGCGCGGCCGGCGTCCTGGATCTTGAGGTAACGCATCGCCTCGGCGGCCTCGTCGACGCCGGCCACGGCCACCGCGTCGGCCAGCGCGCCGAGCGCGGCGGCCAGGGCGGCCTCGTGGCCGGGCTCGACGGTCAGCATGCCGGCCAGGCTGCCGAGCAGTCCCGGCACCTGGTCCGCGCGGCCGAGCAGCGCGCCGGCGCCGTCCTTGCGGCGCAGGCCGAGCGAGAGCGCCTCCTCGCGGGCCTTCCAGGTCGCCGCGTCCTTCTCGGCGACCCGCTCGCGGTTGGTCAGCTCGCGGACCTCGGCCGCCGCCTCCTCGTGCGCGGCGACCGCCTCGTCGTGGCGGGCGTCCAGGTCGGCGTCGGCGAGGTCGGCCTCCGAGGACTCGGCCGCGACGGCGTCGACCTCCGCCTGCGCCCGCTGGGCCCGGGCCTGCGCGTCGACGTGGGCGGCCGCGAGTCGGGAGATCTCCTCGGCGCCGCTGGTGCTGCGCGCCCGGGCGGCGTTGACCTGGCCGGTCAGCTTGGCGAGGCCCTCCCGGCGGTCGGCGATGGCCTTGGCCGCGGCCCGCAGCGCCTGCTCGGCCGCGGCGAGCTGCCGCTCCAGGGCCTGGCGGGACTCGACCGCCTCGGCGAGCCGGTTCTGGTCGTCCTTGAGGGCGCCGCGGAGCTGGTCCTCCTGGGCCCGCACGCGCTCCGACTCGGCGGCCAGCTCGTCCGGGTCGCGGCCGGGGCGCTCGTCGTCGGGCGTGGCCGACAGGTGCCGCAGCCGCTCGCTGGCGAGCTGCTCGGTGGATCGAAAACGCTCCTGCAGGGCGGACAGCTTGTACCAGGCGTCCTGCGCGGCGGCCAGCAGCGGCGCGTCCTCGGCCAGCGCCGCCTCGAGCTGGGCCAGCCGGCGCTGCACCTGCTCGTGCTCGTCCTCCACGTACTCCCGGCGCTCGCGCAGGGCCGCCTCGTCGGCGATCTCCTTGTCGAGTGTGGTGCGCAGCGTGTGCAGGTCGTCGGCGAGCAGCCGGAGCCGGGCGTCGCGCAGGTCCGACTGGATGCCGGCGGCGCGCCGGGCCACCTCGGCCTGCTTGCCGAGCGGCTTGAGCTGGCGGCGCAGCTCGGCGGTCAGGTCGGTGAGCCGGTTGAGGTTGGTCTGCATCGCGTCGAGCTTCCGCAGCGCCTTTTCCTTGCGCTTGCGGTGCTTGAGGACGCCGGCCGCCTCCTCGATGAACGCCCGCCGGTCCTCGGGCTTGGCGTGCAGCACGGCGTCGAGCTGGCCCTGTCCGACGATCACGTGCATCTCGCGGCCGATGCCGGAGTCGCTGAGCAGCTCCTGGATGTCGAGGAGCCGGCAGGAGTTGCCGTTGATCTCGTACTCGGACTCACCCGAGCGGAACATCCGGCGGGTGATCGACACTTCGGTGTAGTCGATCGGCAGCGCGCCGTCGCCGTTGTCGATCGTGAGGGTGACCTCGGCGCGGCCCAGCGGCGCCCGGCCGGCCGTGCCGGCGAAGATCACGTCTTCCATCTTGCCGCCGCGCAGCGCCTTGGCGCCCTGCTCGCCCAGCACCCAGGAGATGGCGTCGACCACGTTGGACTTGCCGGAGCCGTTGGGCCCCACGACGCAGGTGATGCCCGGCTCCAGCCGCAACGTGGTCGCGGAGGCGAAGGACTTGAAGCCCTTCACGGTCAAGCTCTTGAGATGCACCTAATCGAGTCCTCGTCCGACGGCCCGCCGTCGCTCCACACCAGACGGTTGGCGGGGAACGTCGGGTCCGGCGGCATCGCGGGCGGGGTGGTCGGGTT
>NZ_JBFAIU010000559.1:0-2860 GCF_040654855.1 Asanoa sp. NPDC050611 | reverse complement strand
GGCGACCGGGCGGTGCTCGGCCCGGGACAGCTCGCACGCCTCGGCGACGCGGGACGCCTCGAGCGCGTCGCGGACCGTGCACGGCGACGGCCGCTGCCCGCGGGCGACGTCCGCGAACGCGGTCAGCTCGGCGCGGTAGGCGGGCTGGAAACGTTCCATGAACGACCACGTGCGTGGGCCGCGTGGGAAGTCCACGCCCTCCTCGGCCGAGTCCAGGGCGAGCGAGTGGTCGAGCCCGACGGCGATGCTGCCGCGTTCGCCGAAGACCTCCATGCGCACGTCGTGGCCGCCGCCGTTGTAGCGGGTCGAGGAGACGAGCGCGAGCGTCCCGTCGTCGAGGGTCAGCACGGCCGCGCCGGTGTCGACGTCGCCGGCCGCGGCGAAGAAGTCGGCGCCCTTGTTGGCGCCGGTCGCGTAGACGGTCGCGACCTCGCGCCCGGTGACGAACCGGAGGATGTCGAAGTCGTGCACGTTGCAGTCGCGGAAGATGCCCCCGGAGGTCGGGATGTACGCGGCGTGCGGCGGCGCCTGGTCGTGCGTGTTGGCCCGGATCGTGTGCACGAAACCCAGCTCGTCGCTCGCCACGGCGGCGCGCGCCCGCTGGTAGCCGGCGTCGAAGCGGCGCTGGAAGCCGACGTGCACCGGCACCTCGCCGGCCTCCACCAGGTTGGCCAGCTCGATGGTCTCGTCGAGGGTGGCCGCGACGGGCTTCTCGCAGAACGTCGGCACGCCCGCTTCGATGCCCGCGCGCAGCAGGGGCGCGTGGCCGGGCGTCGGCGTGGCGATCACGAGGCCGTCGAGGTGGTGCGCCAGCAGGTCGGGTGCGTCGGTCGCGACGGTCGCGCCCACCTCCTCGGCGAGCGTCGTCGCCGCGTCGGGGTTGGCGTCCAGCAGGACGAGGTCGTCGACGAAGTCCAGTGCGGCCAGGGTTCTGGCGTGGAACGCCCCGATCCGTCCGACACCCGCGAGCCCGATGCGCATCCGCTGTCCGTCCCTTGCTGTCGCCTGTGCGTCGGGCTGCCATGTTTGCCGCTGCGCCGATTCGCTGTCAAGGCTTTGTACTAACATACTGCCATGATGACAAGATATTAGCTTGTGGACGCCGGGTGACCGGGCGAGCGCCTAGGATCGAGCTGCCTGGATCGTGCGGGGGAGGCCGAAGCGGTCCAGGTGGATGTTCTCGAAGCGGGTCAGCGCGCTGATCCGGTCGCCGGACAGGGTGAGCACATAGAGGCCCACGCCGTGGCTCTGGCCGCTGCCGGCCCGCAGGTAGGCGCCGAAGGCCGGTTGCCCGTTCGCCCGCGTCGGCACCAGCTCGAAGCGGCGGCCCGCCGCGAAGACGGCCGTGCAGAAGCGGGCGACCGCGTCCCGGCCCACGTACTCGAACGGGATCGGCGGCATCGACATGAAGACGTCGTCGGTGAGCAGCGCGACCAGCGCCGGCACGTCGGCCGACCGCCAGGCCGCGACGAAGCGGGCCACCACCGCGCCGTCCACGGCCGGGCCCGCTGCAGGTGCCGCCGTCGTCGCCGTCGCCGGGAGGGCGGCGCGGGCGCGCTTGAGGGCGCTCTTCACCGACTCGACAGTCGTGTCGAGCATCTCGGCGACCTCGGCGGCGTGGAAGCCGAGCACGTCGCGCAGCAGCAACGTCGCCACCTGGCGCGGCGGCAGCGTCTGCAGCGCCGTGACGAACGCCAGCGAGACCGTCTCCGCCTGCTCGTATGAGGCCTCCGGGTCCAGCAGCGCGTCCGGGATCGGCTCGAGCCAGACCACCTCGCCGAGGCGGGTCGGTTCCGGTGGCTCGACCTTGGGCACGTCCCACTCCTTCGCCGGGCGGCGGGCGGCGGACCGGCGCGCGTTGAGGCAGCGGTTGGTGGCGATCCGGTAGAGCCAGGTCCGCGGCGCCGCCCGGCCCTCGTACCCCGCGATGCCCTGCCATGCCGCCAGCAGCGTCTCCTGCAGGACGTCCTCGGCGTCCTGTATCGATCCGAGCATCCGGTAGCAGTGCACCAACAACTCCCGGCGGTGCGGCTCCGTCAGCTCGCGGAACGCCTCGCCGTCACCGGCCCGCGCGCGGGTGATCACGTCGGCCACGTCTCCCATCCTTTCGCACTAACCGGTACGGACACCGGCGCCGGCCGAAAAGGGGCGGCGCCCCCTTTCGCGGCACCGCGGTGTCGGTACCGGTGACACCGAAAGGAGCAGGGCCATGGGAAAGATCATCGTCAGTCACAACGTCACGCTCGACGGCGTCGGGCAGGACCCGACGGGAGAGGAGGGCTTCGACCGCGGCGGATGGGCCAACCACCTCAGCGACGACGACCGGGCCGCGTGGGCCAAGGTCGAGCACGAGGAGGCCGTGGCGGCGGCCGCCATGCTGCTCGGCGGCCGCAGCTACGACTGGTTCGCGAGCCGGTGGGTGGCGCGGACCGGCGAGTGGGCGGACCGGCTGCGGGAGATGCCGAAGTACGTGGTCTCGACAACCGTGACCGAACTGCCGTGGCCCAACACGACGGTGCTGTCGTTGGACGCCGTCGGCGCGCTCCGGCAACAGGTCGACGGCGACATCGTGGTGTACGGCAGCCGCCGGCTCGCACACGCGCTGTTCGACCTCGGCCTCGTCGACGAGGTGCGGCTGATGGTCTATCCGCACGTGGCGGGCGCCGGTGATCGCGTCCTCGGTGCGACCGCGACCCGCCTGCGCCTGGTCGACGCCCGTACCGTCGGCGACAACCTCGCGTTCCTCACCTACCGGACGCTCTAGCTGTACCCGGTCAGGACGTTGGTAGCGGGCGGGGATGTTGACATAGGGAAAGCCTCCGGTTGGGGTGTGGGTTGTCTAGGACCGCACTCCGCCGGA
>NZ_JBFAIU010000558.1:0-2884 GCF_040654855.1 Asanoa sp. NPDC050611 | reverse complement strand
GAGTCGAGCCCCGGCGGCAGGGTGGCCCAGACGAACAGGCCGCCACTCGGCCGGGTCAGCGGCCTCCGCGGCGGTCCGGTCGGCGTCGAGTTCGGCGGCCCGGCCCCGCCAGGCGTGCACCGTCATGCGGCGTCCGCGATCGCCGCCGCCTCGGAGAGCACCGCCCGGTACGCCGGCACGGTGGCCAGCAGTTCGGAGTGCGTGCCGGTGGCGGCGATCACGCCGTCGGCGAGCAGCGCGACCCGGTCGGCCAGGGCGATCGTCGACGGGCGGTGCACGACCAGCAGGGCCGTGGTGTCGGCGAGCACGCCGGCCAGCGCCTTCTCGACCAGCGCCTCGGTGTGCACGTCGAGCGCCGACAGCGGGTCGTCGAGCACCAGCACCCGCGGCCGACTCAGGATCGCCCGGGCCAGCGCGAGGCGTTGCCGCTGACCGCCGGAGAGCGACAGGCCCTGCTCGCCGACCCGGGTGTCGAGCCCCCACGGCAGGTCGTCGACGAAATCGGCCTGGGCCAGCGCGAGCGCCTCGTGGATCTCGTCGTCGGTCGCGTCCGTCCGGCCCAGCGCCAGGTTCTCCCGCACCGACATGGAGAACAGCGTGGGCTCCTCGAACGCGACGCCGACCACCTCGCGCAGCGAGTCGAGGCGCAGGTCACGGACGTCGCGTCCGTCGAGGGTGATGCGGCCGGCGGTCACGTCGTAGAGCCGGGGCACCAGCGAGACGAGCGTGGTCTTGCCGCAGCCGGTGGTGCCGACGACGGCGAGCGTCTCGCCGGGCCGGACCGTCAGCGAGATCCCGCGCAGCACGGGCGTCGCGCTGCCCGGATAGCTGAACCAGACGTCGTCGAAGCGCACCTCGCCCTCGACGGGCCCGGCCGGGCCCGCGCCTGGCCGGTCCACGATGGAGGGTGGGGTGTCGAGCACCTCGTAGATCCGGTCGGACGCGGTCATCGCCTCCTGCGCGTTGCCGATGATCCAGCCCAGCGACTCGATCGGCCAGATGAGCATCAGCTGCAGCGTGACGAACGCGACCAGTTCGCCGATCGTGAGCCGGCCGGCGGCGACCTCGACGGCGCCGAGCACCAGCACGGCCGCCAGCGTCAGGTTGGGGATCAGGTCGAAGTGCGCGGACGTGCCGGCGAGCCGGCGGCCCTTGTCGACCGCCGTGTTCCGCAGGCGGTCGGCGCCGGTGCCGAACTGGCCGCTCATGAAACCCTGCCGGCCGAACGACTTCACGGTCCGCAGGCCCCGCGCGGTCTCTTCCACCTGGGTGGCCAGGTCGCCCTGCTCGTCCTGCATCCGGCGGGAGATGCGCAGGTAGGTGCGGGTGAACCGCCGGCTGACCACGGCCAGGGGCACCGCGCTGCCGGCCACCAGCAGGCCCAGAGGCCAGTGCAGGCGGATCAACAGCGCCACCACCACGGCGTACGTGGTCAGGTTGACGATCAGGAACAGCAGCCCGAAGGAGAGGAAGCGCCGGATCACCGCGAGGTCGGCGGTGGCCCGGGCGAGCAGTTGGCCGCTCTGCCAGCGGTCGTGGAACGCGACCGGGAGCCGCTGCAGGTGGGCGTAGATCTCCTCCCGGATGGTCGCCTCCATGCCGAGCGCCTGGCTCGACTGCGACCAGCGCCGGATGAAGATCAGGACGGCCTCGGCGATCCCGAACAGCAGCGCCAGCCCGCCGAGCGCGAACAGTCCGCGCGGGTCGCGGTGGGCGATCGGCCCGTCGACGACCCGGCGGATCACCAGCGGCACGGCGATGCTGACGGCGGTGCCGGCGAGGGCGGTCAGGACCAGGCCGGCGAACTGGCGGCGGTAGGGGCGGAGGTAGCGGCGGAGCCGCCACAGGTTGCGTACCCCTGACTGATGGTCACCTTTGGTACGCACCCCGTGACGGTAGACGCTCCGACCGGGCTACCGCATCTCGTGCCCGAGAAGCCACTTTTTCACGCCGAGCCCGTAGCGGTAGCCGCCCAGCGTGCCGTCGGTGCGCAGGACCCGGTGGCAGGGCACGAACAGCGCGACGGCGTTGCGGGCGCAGGCCTGCGCGGCCGCGCGGACGGCGGTCGGGTTGCCGGCCAGCTCCGCGTACTCCGTGTACGTGACCGGTTCGCCGGGCTTGACCGTGCGCAGCACGTCCCAGGCGTGGCCCAGGAACGCGCCGCCGCTGTGCTGCTCGACCGGCACCGCGTCGATCGCGGTCAGGTCACCGTCCAGGTAGGACTCGACAGCCGCGCTGATCGGGCCGAGGTCGGCCTGCTCCTTCGGCTGCCCACGCAGGCTCGGGTGGACGAGCGCGAGCAGCTCGTCGACGCTGTCGGTGAAGCCGGCGGCGCGGACGGTGCCCGCGTCCGTCGCGATGATCGTCAGCGGGCCGGTCGGGGTGGTCATGGTGGTCGTGTTCACGCGTTCCTCCAGAGCCGGATCAGGGCGTACGAGCGCCACGGCCGCCAGCTCGCGGCGTGCGCTTCGAGGGTCTTGGGGTCGTCGGGCAGGCCGAGGTTCTTCGCGCCGCGGCGCACGGCCAGGTCGGTGGGCAGGAAGACGTCCGGGTCGCCGGCCGCGCGCATCGCCACGTAGCCGGCGGTCCAGGCGCCGATGCCCGGCAGGGCGACGAGGCTGTCGACCAGCTCCTCGCGGTCGGCGGCGAGGTCGAGGTCGACGGTGCCGTCGGCGACCGCGCGGGCCAGGCCGCGGATCGTCTCCCGCCGGGCGGCGGGCATCGGGAAGGCGTCGTCGGGCAGGTCGGCGACCGTCTCCGCGTCCGGGAAGCCGGGCTTGCCGGACCGTTCGGCGATCCGCCCGAGGATCGTGCGGGTCGCGGCCACCGAGATCTGCTGGCCGACGATCGCGCGGACCGTTGTCTCGAAACCGTCGACCGCTCT
>NZ_JBFAIU010000557.1:0-2899 GCF_040654855.1 Asanoa sp. NPDC050611 | reverse complement strand
CGGACGTGGCTGTGCGCGGTCCACTCGTCGAGGAACAGCCGCAGCAGGGCGTCGACGATCGGCCGGGTGTGCGTGTCGAGCCCGTACCGGCGTACGCCCTCGACGGCGAGGAACGCCATCGGCGCCCAGACCCGGCCACGCCAGTAGCGGGTGCTGAAGCCCGGGTCGTCGCGGGCCGTGCTGGGCAGTGGCGGGTCGCCGCCGAGCGCCTCGGGAGCCAGCAGCGCGTCGGCCACCGCCCGGGCCCGGTCGGGGGAGGGCACGCCGGCCAGCAGCGGGTAGAGCAGCGTCGGCGAGCTGTGCCCGGAGAAGGCCCCGTCGGCCCAGCGGTTGCGGTAACGGTCGACGTCCCACAGCGTGGCGTCGACCCGCGCGGCGGCGGCCGCCGCGGACTCCACGTAGGACTGTGCGGCGGCCGCGTCGCCGAGCGCCGCGGCGATGGTCGACAGGGCCTCCGCGTCGACGACGTGCAGCGCGTTCAGGCCGACGTCGGCCAGGTTCATCGTGTGGGTCGCGGGGTCGAGCGCGACGTCGTCGTACATCGGTGAGTCGTCGAGACCCGACTCGCGCCGGGCCCGGTCGACGGTCGCCGAGTCGACGTCACCCGGCACCGGGTCGGAGCCCCAGGCCAGCAGGTCGTGCGGGCCGACCCGGGCGGCCGACCACCAGGCGTGCCAGGCCCGCAGCGTCGGGTAGGCCCGGCGCAGCAGCGCGGTGTGCCGGGTCCGCGGCGACAGGCCGCTGCCGAGATACGCCTTGAGCACCGTGTACGCGCCGACGGGAGGCTGTGACCGGTCGTCGGTGCGGCCCTTGTCGTCGCTGACCCGGTTGGGCAGCATGCCGCGGGCGTCGGCCTGGTCGAGGATCTGGGCGAAGATGCCCTCGGCGTACGCCGGGTCGACCCACGCGGCGACCAGCCCGGTGAAGAACGTGTCCCAGGTGTGCAGGGCCCACCGGCCGTAGAAGCCCTCGCGCTCCGCGCAGACGAAGTCGCGCGAGGTCGGCGTGAGCACCCGCCCCAAATCGGGCGCGTAGACGGTGTTCCAGGTCAGTGCCCGGGTCATCGCGTCGCCGCTGTCGCCGAGCCAGCCGCCGGTCCGCAGACCTGGGCGGACGGCCGCCGGGTCGAGACGCGCGCGGACGTCGACCGGCGGCGCGCCCACCGGGCGCAGGTGCACCGTCGTGTCGGGGGCGAGCACCCACGCGCCGCCGTCGCGCGACACCGGCGCCGGCTCGCACTCGAGCATCCACCGGTCGGTGCCGTGCGCGACCACCCCGTCCGGGGACACGTCCACCCGGCGCCCCGCGAAGCCGGTCGCCTCGTCGATCAGCAGCACCGGCGCGGCGCGGCCCGTCGCGGCGGCCCGCACGACGAGGTCGTCGGCACCACCGCCGGCCGTCAGGCTCAGGTTGGTGTCGAACGCGGTCACCTCCACCGAGGCGAACCGGCCGTCCACCGTGTGGTGGCCCAGCCGGACGAGCCCGTGCCGCCAGGTGAACCCGTCGAACCGGGTGCCGTCCGCGTCCCGCAGCGCGAAGCGGATCCGCAGCCCGCCGGGCAGGTGCGTCCATCCGGTGTGGAACCGCACGTCCCACGTGTTCCAGCCGCGCGGCGCCGGCGTGGTCATCGGTCCACCTCCGCCGGGTCGGCGACCTCGATGTCGAGCGCCGCGTCGAGCAGTTCACGGGTGTACGCGTGCCGTGGGGTGGCGAAGACGTCCTCGACGCCCGCGGTCTCGACCAGCTCCCCGCGCCGCATCACCGCGACCCGGTCGGCGATCTGCCGCACGACGCCGAGGTCGTGCGTGATGAACAGGATCGACAGCTCGTGCCGGTCCCGCAGGTCCGCCAGCAGGCGCAGCACCTGTGCCTGCACGGAGACGTCCAATGCGGACACCGCCTCGTCGCAGACCAGCAACCGGGGCCGCAGGGCCAGCGCGCGGGCCAGGCTGACCCGCTGGCACTGGCCGCCGGACAGCTCCGCCGGTCGCCGGTCGAGGACGGTGTCGTCGAGCCCGACCTGGTCGAGCAGCGCGAGCACGGCCGAGGTGCGGTCGCCGGCCGGCGCGACCGACGGGTGCACACCCCAGCCCTCCGCGATGATGCGGCGCACCGGCATCCGGGGGTTCAGCGACGTCCGCGGGTCCTGGAAGACCATCTGGATCGACCGGCGCAGCGCGGGCGGCCGGTGCATCGCGAGCGGCGTGCCGTCGAACGTGATCGTGCCGCCGGTCGGCCGCGCCAGGCCGACCACGCACCGGGCGACGGTGGTCTTGCCGGACCCGGACTCGCCGACCAGCGCCACGGTCTCCCGCCGGCCGACGGCGAGGTCGACGCCGGCCACGGCCTCGACCCGCCCGCCGCGCGGGCGCCACGGCCGGCGCGCCCGGCCGAACGTGACCCGCAGGTCGCTGACCTGGAGCAGGGTCGTCACGGTGCCAGCTCCTCGGCGTAGTGGCACGCGGTCCAGCGGTCGGGTGCGACCTCCCGCAGGGCCGGCACGTCGGTCGCGCAGCGGGGCCGGGCGAGCGCGCAGCGCGGGTGGAACGGGCAGCCGGACGGCCGGGCCAGGGGGCTCGCGGGTGCCCCGGGCAGCGGCGCCACCAGCGCCGAGCGCGTCCGCACGGCGGGCACGCTGGCCGCGAGGGCCTTCGTGTACGGGTGGCGCGGCGACCGCAGCACCTGCCGGGTCGGGCCGCGCTCGCAGACCCGGCCGGCGTAGAGCACGACGAGGTCGTGCGCGACGTGGGACATGACCCGCAGGTCGTGGCTGACCATCAGCATCGACATCTGCCGCTCGTCCTGGAGCGTGCGCAGCAGCCGCAGGATGCGGGCCTGCACGGTGACGTTGACCGTGAAGGCGACCTGGTTGCCCCAGTCGAAGAGACCACCCTCCGGC
>NZ_JBFAIU010000556.1:0-2930 GCF_040654855.1 Asanoa sp. NPDC050611 | reverse complement strand
GGAGCTCGTCGCGACGAGCCGCATCGCCAAGGCGCAGGCGCGGGTCGATGCCTCGCTGCCCTACGCCCAGGCGATCACCTCCTGGCGCGACGGCGTCACCGGCTACCGGTTCATCCTGATCGGCATCGGCATCGCCGCGTTCTTCGACGGGCTGATCGGCTTCGTGCTCAGCCGGGGCCAGCTCTTCGAGGCCCGGCAGGCGATGCACTGGCTGACCGGCTCGGTCGGCCAGGCCAGCACCACCGAGCTGCGCCTGCTCTTCGGGGGCCTGCTGGTGCTGCTGCCGCTGGCGATGCTGCTCCAGCGTCCGCTGCGGGCCCTGGACCTGGGCGACGACACGGCCAGGACACTGGGCCTGCGGGCGGAGCTCAGCCGGGCCGCGCTGCTCGGCACCGCGCTCGTGCTGGTCGCGCTGGCGGTCTCCGTGGCCGGCCCGATCGTCTTCGTGGCCCTGGTCGCCGGCCCGATCGCCAACCGCCTGCTCGGCCCGGCCACGGGCGGCATCGTCGCCGCCGCGCTGGTCGGCGCCGCCACGCTGCTGGCCGCCGACCTGGTGGCCGTGCACCTGCTGCCCACCCCGCTGCCCACCGGCGTCGTCACCGGCGCGGTCGGCGCACCCTATCTGCTGTGGCTGCTGGCCACGACCAACCGGCAAGGAGCGGGCGGATGAGCCGACTGCGGACCGAAGACCTGACGCTCGGGTACGACGACCGGGCCGTCGTGAACAACCTCGACGTGACCGTGCCGGACGGGCGGGTGACGGCGATCGTCGGCGCCAACGCCTGCGGGAAGTCCACATTGCTGCGTGGGCTGGCGCGCCTGCTGGCGCCCCGGGGCGGCGCCGTCTACCTCGACGGGCGGGCGTTGGCGGACCTGCGTACGCTCGACGTGGCAAAGGTTCTGGGCCTGTTGCCGCAGTCCCCCGTCGCGCCCGACGGCATCACGGTCGCCGACCTGGTGTCCCGGGGCCGCTATCCGCACCAGGGCTGGTTCCGGCGGTGGACCGACCAGGACCACGACGCCGTGACCAGGGCGCTGGCCGCCACGGGCACCGCGGACCTGATCGACCGGCCGATCCGCTCGCTGTCGGGCGGCCAGCGGCAGCGGGTCTGGGTCGCGATGGCCCTCGCCCAGGACACCGACCTGCTGCTGCTCGACGAGCCGACCACGTTCCTGGACATCAACCACCAGGTCGAGCTGCTGCGCCTGCTGCGCACGTTGAACGAGGAGTCCGGCAAGACCATCGTGGTCGTGCTGCACGACCTCAACCTGGCCTGCCGGTTCTGCGACCACCTGATCGCGATGTCCGGCGGCCAGATCGTCGCCGAGGGCGCACCGACCGACGTGGTCACCGCGGCCCTGGTCGAGAAGGTGTTCGGTCTGACCTGCCTGATCGTCCCGGACCCGGTGGCGGGGACGCCCATGATCGTGCCCGCCTAACGAGACCAGGCTTCCCACAACGTGGCGTACGCGCCGCCCGCGGCGATCAGTTCCGCGGGTGTGCCGATCTCGACGATCCGGCCGTGCGCCATCACCGCGATCCGGTCGCAGGTCTGTGCCTGGGTCAGCCGGTGCGCGACCACGATGGCCGTGCGGTCCTGCAGCAGGGCAGCGCTGGCCTGGTCGAGCTGGCGGGCGCCGGCGCTGCCGGCCTCCGCGCTGGCCTCGTCGAGGATCACCACCGGCGGGTCGACCAGCGCGATCCGGGCCAGCGCCAGCTGCTGCGCCTGGCTCGCGGACAGCGGGTGCTCGCCGTCGCCGACGCGGGTCGCCAGGCCCGCCGGCAGCGCCGCCACCCACTCGTCGGCGCCGACCAGCTTCAGCGCGGCCTGCATCTCCTCGTCGGTCGCGTCCGGCGCCGCCAGCCGCAGGTCCTCGGCGAGCGTGCCGGCGAAGACGTGCACCTCCTGGGTCACCACGCCGACGAGCCGGCGCAGCTCGTCCGGCGCCAGGGAGCCGATCGGCCGCCCGCCCAGCAGCACGTCGCCGCCGCCGGCCGGGAACACCCCGCCCAGGATCGCGGCGAGCGTGGTCTTGCCGGCACCACTCTCGCCCACGACCGCCAGCGACCCGCCGGCCGGGATCGTCACCGACACGTCGTGCAGCACCGGCGGCCCGTCCAGGTAGCGGTGCCGGATCCCGTCGGCGACCACGTCGGTGGCCGGCCGCGGCCCGGACGACGCACCGGCGCGGGCCGGCAGGGCGAGGTCCGCGACGCCGACCAGCCGGGCCAGCGCGGCGCCGGCCGACTGCACGTCGTTGAAGGTGACCAGCAGCATGCCGAGCGGGCCGAACAGGCGGTGGAACAGCAGCGCCGCCGCGGTCACCTCGCCGACGGTGCTGGCGTCCGCGCGGACCAGCAGGAAGCCGGTGAACAGCACGGCGGAGAGCCCGATGGCCTCGGCGTAGTTCATCATGTTGGCGAACCACAGGAAGCCGCGCACGGCCCGCAGCCGGGCGTCCACGGCGCCGCGGGAGGCCTGCTCGACGCGGGCGCTCTGGCGGTCCTCCATGCCGTACGCGTGCACGGTCCGCGCACCGTTGAATGTGGACAGCAGGCTCTGCGTGCGCACCGCGACCGCCCGCCGCTCGGCCGCGTACCGGGTCTTCGCCTGTGGCAGGAACCGGCGCAGGCTCACCGCGTACACCGGGAACACGACGAGGAACGCCAGCGCGATCCGCCAGTCGAGGGTGGCGAAGCCGGCGAACGTGATGACGACCGTGACGACCGCGCCGAACACCTCGGCGGCGAGCTGCGTCGCGTCGGTCACCTGCTCGACGTCGTCGGTGACCCGGGAGGCCACGTCGCCGGCGCCGGCGGCCTCGAGCCGGGCCGCGTCCATCCGCAGCGCGTGGTCGAGCACCTCCTCGCGCAGGTCGGCACAGGCCCGGGCGCCCCACTCGGCGACCAGCCGCGGTCCCGCCAGCCG
>NZ_JBFAIU010000555.1:0-2989 GCF_040654855.1 Asanoa sp. NPDC050611 | reverse complement strand
CCTCAACGCCGACGAGACCGGTTCGCACACGCCCGGCATCTCCGCCGCCTGTGCCGAGTGGCTGGCCACCAACACGCCCATCTCGGGGTTCGGGGACCCACGTCTCGGCCGTCCTGACGAAGCTCGACCTGCGCGACCGGGTCCAGGCGGCGGTGTTCGCCTACGAGAGCGGCCTGGTGCGGCCGGGCACGCCGTGATCAGAAGACGATGATCGAGCGCTTGCCGGGATGTCCCTTGGCCATGGTGTCGAGGGTGGCGTTGACGTCCCGCAGCCCGATCGGGGTGTAGTCGGGCACGATCCCGTGCGCCGCCGAGAACGCGAGGGTCTCGCGCGCGTTGTGCGGTGAGCCGGACGGGTTGAACATCACGTGCGGGCGCCGCAGCGGCAGCGTGCCGGTGGGCAGGCTCAGCGGCTCGGGCCCGTAGCCGCAGAGCACGAGCGTGCCGTCCGGAGCCAGGCCGGAGTACACGGCCGCGGCGGCGGAGGTCGACGGCGCGGCGTTGAGGATGACGTCGGCGCCGCCGTCCCAGGCCGCCAGGGCCTCGCCGGGGTCGCGGCCCGCGGTGGCGATGAACAACTCGGCGCCCAGCTCCCGGGCGGCGGCCTCGCCGCGGTCCGACCGGCCGACGGCCGCGACCCGGGCACCCATGGCGACGGCGTACCGGACCGCCAGCGTGCCGAGCGTGCCGCTGGCGCCGATCACCGCGACCCGCGAGGTGGCCGCGATCCCGGCCTGCCGCAGGCCGTTGAACGCGGTCAGCCCGGCGCACATCAGCGGCGCCGCCGCGACCGGGTCGAGGCCGTCCGGCAGCGGGCTGACGAAGTCGGCCTTGAGCACGGCGTACCCGGCGTACCCGCCGTCGAAGTCGATGCCCGTGAAGCGCTTGTGCGGGCAGAGGATCTGCTCGCCGCGCACGCAGTAGTCGCAGCGCCGGTCGGAGTCGCCGAGGATCTGCGCGCCGACCGTCAGGCCGACCGGCGGGAACGCGACGCCGGTGCCGACCGCGGCGACCACGCCGATGATCTCGTGCCCGGGCACGACGGGGAAGCGCGCGCCGGGCCAGTGACCCTGGAGGACGTCGAGGTCGGTGTAGCAGACGCCGCACGCGGTGACCTTGACCAGCACCTCACCGGGGCCGGGGTCGGGCACGTCACGCTCGACGAACGTCAGCGGCTCCTGGACCGCCTCGGCAACGGCTGTCAGCATGGATTACCTCGCTTATGCCACTTTTGTCGCGATATTACTGCGCGGGACGCGTTCACAACGGGACAGGCCGAGCCGCTAACGTCACAGATCAACGCGCTACCCGGTCATAACTGGTGACTTCGAGAGAAGGGGCCCACGTGCGTACGATTCTTGTGGTCGGTGGCGGTTATGCCGGTTTCTACACGGCCTGGAAGCTGGAGAAGAAGCTCCGGCGCGACGAGGCGCGGGTCATCGTCGTCGACCCGCGGCCGTACATGACATATCAGCCGTTTCTTCCCGAGGTGCTGGCCGGCTCGGTCGAGGCCCGGCACGCCGCGGTCTCGCAGCGCCGGCACCTCCGCCGCACGAAGCTCGTCTCCGGCACGGTCGTGCGCGTCGACCACGCGCACAAGACGGCCATCGTCCGGCCGACCGACGGTCCCGAGTTCACGATCGCGTACGACGTCATCGCCATCACGGCCGGCGCGGTCACCCGGAAGCTGTCGATCCCCGGCGTGGCGGACCAGGCGATCGGCATGAAGCACGTCGAGGAGGCCGTGGCGATCCGCGACCGCCTGCTGACCAACTTCGACCGGGCCTCGACGATGGAGCCGGGCCCGCTGCGCCGGCGGCTGCTCACCGTGACGTTCGTGGGTGGCGGCTTCTCGGGCGTCGAGGGCTTCGGCGAGCTGCTCTCGCTGGCGACGGCGCTGACCAGGGCGTACCCGGAGATCGACCGTTCCGAGCTGGGCTTCCACCTGGTGGAGGCCCGCGACCGGATCCTGCCGGAGGTCACCGACGAGCCGGGCCGGTGGGTGGTGCGGTCGCTGGAGGAGCGCGGCGGGCACGTGCACCTCAACGCCCAGCTGGTGTCGGCGGTCGACGGTCACGTGGTGCTCTCCAACGGCGAGGAGTTCGACTCGGACCTGATCGTGTGGACCGTCGGCAACGCCGCGAACCCGATGGTGCGCAGCATGACCGACCTGCCGATCGACGCCGGCGGCAAGCTCATGGTCCGGGCCGACCTGCGGGTGGGCAGCGACAGCGAGCCGGTGCCCGACGCGTGGGGCGCGGGCGACGACGCCGCGGTGCCGGACCTGGCCATGCCGGGCTCGGCGACGGTGCCGAACGCACAGCACGCCGTGCGGCAGGGCAAGCTGCTGGCCCAGAACATCGTGGCCAGCATCCGCGGGCGGAAGGTCAAGCGGTACAAGCACCACAGCCTGGGCACGGTCGCCACGCTGGGCCTGGGTCGCGGGATCTTCCAGTACAAGCGCATCGTCATCAAGGGCTTCCCGGCGTGGCTGATGCACCGCGGTTACCACGTGCTCGCGGTGCCGAGCTGGGAGCGCAAGTTCCGGGTGCTGGCGGTCTGGCTGACGGCCGTGGTGTTCGGCCGCGACATCGTCTCGCTGGCCTCGGTGCAGGACCCGCGCCGCGCCTTCGTCAGCGAGGACCAGGTCGCCGCGCCGGCCACCCTGGTCAGCCGAAGCGACCCGTGATGTAGTCCTCGGTCCGGCGCTGGCCGGGGGCGCTGAAGATCTTCTGGGTCGAGTCGTACTCGATCAGCCGACCCGGGTCACCCGTCTTGTCGATCGAGAAGAACGCCGTGCGGTCCGAGACCCGCGCCGCCTGCTGCATGTTGTGCGTCACGATGATGATCGTGTAACGGTCCTTCAGCTTGAACATCAGATCCTCGATCGCCAACGTCGAGATCGGGTCCAACGCCGAACACGGCTCGTCCATCAACACCACCTGCGGCTCCACCGCGATCGTCCGCGCGATGCACAACCGCTGCTGCT
>NZ_JBFAIU010000554.1:0-2992 GCF_040654855.1 Asanoa sp. NPDC050611 | reverse complement strand
CATGTGCAGGAGCCGGTCCCCGTCGAGGAACGTCAGGTAGGACATGGTCGGGCCGCCGCGGCGGCACCGCTGCGCCCGCGACTCACGGCCGACGGCGCGGCGGACTGGGCGGCACCGGTCCGCGCGACGCAGGCCATGTCCAGCCTTGCGCGCGAGATGATCGACCTGCTCTCGGGCCCGCTGGCGGGCCGCATCCGCGAGTGCGCGAGCGACAACTGCCCGCTGGTCTTCGTCGACACGTCCCGCCCGGGCGCCCGCCGCTGGTGCACGATGGAGCGTTGCGGCAACCGCCACAAGCTCCGTGCCCTGCGCGCCCGCCGCGCACCCCAGACCGACTGATATTGCAAGATCAGATGTAACCGGTGCTACAGTCGGGAGTGTGACCTGGCTGCTGCTCGTGCTCAAGGTGCCCGCGACGCCGTCCCGGCACCGGGTCGCGGTGTGGCGTGAGCTGCGCAGGATCGGCGCCATCTCGATCGGCCAGGGCGTCTGGGCGGTCCCGGACGTTCCGGTCTTCAGCGCCGGCATCGCCCGTGCGGTCACCCTGACCGAGCAGGCCGGCGGCCAGGCCGTGACGCTCAACGCGACCGGGCGCGGCCCCGACGACGCGGCGCGGCTCCAGGAGCTGTTCACCGCCGCCCGCTCGGCCGACTGGGTGGAGTTCCTGGCCGACTGCGGCAAGTTCGAGGAAGAGCTCGCCAAGGAGATCCGGATCGCCAAGTTCACCCTGGCCGAGTTGGAGGAGGAGGAGCAGTCGCTCGAGCGCCTGCGGCGCTGGCACCGTGACCTGACCGCCCGCGACGTGTTCCGCGCGCCCGAGGCCGCCGAGGCCGGCAGGCGACTCAAGGAGTGCGTGGCCGCCTGCGAGGCGTACGCCGAGCGCGTCATCACCGCCCTCCACGACACGCCATGAGATCCGCCCGGCAGATGTGGCCGCTCTACGCGGCCGGTTTCACCACCGCGTTCGGCGCGCACGGCATCGCCGCCAACCTCGCCGACGACGCGGTCACCTCCCTGCTCGTGCTCGGCGCGCTGCTCGCCCTCTACGACGGCGCCGAGGTCCTGCTCAAGCCCCTGTTCGGCAGCCTCGCCGACCGGATCGGCGCCCGACCGGTGCTGCTCGGCGGCCTCGTCGCCTTCGCGCTGGCCTCCACCGCCTACGTCGTCGCCGACAGCCCCGGCTGGCTGTGGGCGGCCCGCCTGGGCCAGGGCGCCGCCGCCTCGGCCTTCTCCCCCGCCGCGTCGACCCTGGTCGCCCGGCTCAACCCGGCCGCCAAACACGGCCGGGCATTCGGCTCCTACGGTTTCTACAAGTCGATCGGCTACACGCTCGGCCCACTGCTCGGCGGGCTGCTCGTCTGGATCGGCGACCTGCGGCTGCTGTTCGCGGTGCTCGCCGTGCTCGGCGCCGCGGTCGCCTGGTGGGCGGCGCTCGCCGTGCCGGTCGTCCCGCCACTGCCGAAGGTCCGGCAGACGGTGCTCGACCTAGCCCGCCGGCTGACCAACCGCGCGTTCCTCGCCCCGACCAGCGCGCTCGCCGCCGCGACGGCCGCGCTGTCGGTCGGCGTGGGCTTCCTGCCGGTCATCGGCCACGCGGCCGGATACGGGACGGTGGCCACCGGCGCCGCCGTCTCGCTGCTCGCCGCGTGCGCCGCGGTCGTCCAGCCGCGCGCCGGTCGCGCCCTCGACGAGGGCCGCATCTCGACGCGCACCGGGCTGTCCGCCGGCCTGGTTCTCACCGCGGCCGGGCTGGCCTGCGCGACATTGCCGGGGCTGGCCGGCGTGCTCGCCGCGGCCGCGCTCATCGGCGTCGGCACCGGGCTGGTCACCCCGGTGGGCTTCGCGGCGCTGGCTGCCAGCACGCCGGCGGAGCGCCTCGGCCAGACCATGGGCACCGCCGAGCTGGGCCGCGAGATCGGCGACGCGGGCGGCCCGCTCCTTGTCGCCGGCATCGCCTCGCTGTCCACCCTCCCTTATGGATTCGCCGTGCTGGCCGTGCTCCTCGGCGTCGGCGCGGCGGTCACCGCCCGCGGGCGCGCCTGACCCGGCGGTCGTCGAGCCGGAGCGCGATGCCCTTGCGGCAGCGGTATGCCACCAGGCCGGCCAGCAGCAGGGGGATCAGGAACGTCCAGAGCCAGAACCGGGGCCCCAGCGCGGTGGGCGGGTTCGCGACCCGGGTGCGCCCGGCCCGCAGCAGGCTCTCGGCGACGTCGATGCCGACCACCCCGGCGGGCGCCGTCAGGAGGGTGGCCGGCGCGCTCGCCCCGCGGTGGAGGGCCAGCACCTGGGTCGTGCCGACGCTCCCGTACGCCAGTCGCTGGTTCATCGAGGTCGGCACGTCGAACGCCGCCGGCGCCGGGTCCGCCGGCACGAACGCCGCGACCAGCGCCGACCCGTCCGCCCGCCATCCCAGCAGCCGGATCGCGGTCACGTCGGGGACGGCCGGCAGGTCGAGCGCGCCGAGGTCCCGCCCGGTGCCCGGGTCGATCCGCCGCAGGCTCCAGCTGTAGCCGACCCGCCGGGCCACCGTCAGCGTGTCGCCGTTCCAGGCACCCTTGCCGGCCAGCTCGTCGTCCCGCGCGAGCGTGAAGGAGGAGAGCCGCCGACCGTCCAGATCGGACACGACCACCGTCCGTCCACTCTGGAAGGCGAGGCGACCCGGTGCGAACGCGACCGGCGATCCCAGCTCGTGGTCGTGGTCCGTCTCGGCCAGCCGGACCCGGCCGCCACCGTCGAGCCGGACCAGGGTCAGCACGGACCGGTAGCCGGTGCCGTCCTCGTCGACCGGCACGGTGTCCCGGACGACCAGCGCCGTGCCGTCCGGCGACCAGCCGGACGGCTCGGCGCGGACCGTGCCGTCGACGCCGCTGCTGGCCCGGCGGGCGCGCCCGGTCACGAGGTCGACGACCTTCACCCGGGTGTCCGACCAGACTGCGATCCGGCGCCCGTCCGCCGACAGCACCGTGTCCTCGCCGGCCTGGGACTCGGTGCC
>NZ_JBFAIU010000553.1:0-2998 GCF_040654855.1 Asanoa sp. NPDC050611 | reverse complement strand
GGACCAGCGCGGCCCTTTCCGTGGTGCAGGCGCTGGGCTACGTTGTGGTGGCGCTGCTGCTGGCCACACCGGCGGCAACCGCGTACTTCCGGCGCGCGTCGGTGTCACCGGCGTCATCAGCAAGAGCCTGCCGATGCTCGCCGGCCTGCGCCAGCCGGCGCCCCGGATCGGGCTGGCCGCCTGAGGTCAGCGGCGAGCGGGCCAGCCCCCAGGCCCCGGCCAGCAGCAGCGCGGCGGCACCGGCCAGCGCCGCGCGCGGTCCCGCGCCGTGCGGCAGCGTGGCGTGGAAGGCGAGGATGCTGAGCAGGTAGCTGGCCACCGGGTTGGTCACCGAGCCCGCGGTCACGGCGGCGGCCAGCGAGCCCGACGCGAACGCCTGCTGGCCCAGCAGCAGGGCGCCGAGAATCGCCGCCACCAGGGCGTACGCCGGCCAATCGGTCATGGTTCCGCCGAGCCCGTGCGCGGTGACGCGCTCGCCGGTGACCTTGAGGAGCACGGCGGCCAGCGAAGAGCAGAGCGCGCCGCCGACGGCGAGCAGCGTCGCGTACCCGAAGCGGTCCCTGCGCCTGCCGGCCGCCGCCACCAGCAGCCCGGCCACCACCGCCGTCGCGACGGTCGCGAGCAGCACGCGGCCGGGATCGGAGCGGCCGTGTGCGGGTATCGCGCCCTTGACGGTGAGGAACAGCGTCAGCGCGCCCACGATGGCGGCCGCGGCGAGCCAGTCGGTGACGCGCGGCCAGGTGCGGCGGCGCCGCGCGCCGAGCGGCAGCGCGAACAGGAGTTGGGTGGCGAGCAGCGGCTGGACCAGGGCGACCGAGCCGAGATGCAGCGCGGCACCCTGCACACCGGCGCCGACCGCGCTGGCCACCTGTCCGGTGACCCAGGTGGGCGAGCGGACCAGCCGGTGCGCGACGCCCAGCAGTGGCAGCGGGCCGCGCCGGCCCGTGTTCGACCGCGCGACGCGTTGGGCACCGTGCTGCTGCAGGGCCGCCGCCAGCGAGAGCAGGACGGCAGCCGACAGCGCGAGCAGCACGACGACGAGCATCCGCACCTCCCGCGGCGAACGATCTCACAGCTCCGCCCGGGCACGGCCGAGCGCGCCCGACCGGTCATCGGATGTTCATCGCGCGTCTCCGCGCGGCCCCGAGGGTGACACCCGCGTCCCGGACGGCGCTGGTTACCGGGAGACGTCGGAACCTTCCGGCGTCCGTACCGGAAGGATGTTCGTGTTCGGGTCTCACGGGGTTGTCCGATCGTCAGGTCTGCTCGTGGCGGTGGCGGCGCTCGCCGTCGGCTGCGGGAGCGAAGCCGCCAGCAGCGGTGAATGGGTGCCGCCACCGCCGTCCGCCGCGCCGACGTCCAAGGCGCCCGTGCGGCTGGCCAAGGTCACGTCCGCGTGCAAGGTGCTGCCCGCCGCCACGGTGATGAAGGTCCTCGGGCCGACGTCCAAGACGAAGCTGAAGGCGCGCGAGCTGCCGGTCGACAAGTCGGACGGCGAGGTCGCCTACAGCTGCGCGTACGGGAAGGACGGGCAGGAGCCGTTCGCGCTGACGATCTCGACCCGGCCCGACCAGGCGGAGAAGGCCGAGAGCACGATCGACAACATCGCCGCCGGCGTCGGTGTCAAGACCGCACCGGTGGACGACCTGGGCGCGGCGGGCATCGGCTACGTCAAGGACTCGTTCCGGATCGTCGCGGCCACGGTGCCGTACGAGGCCGACCTGCGGCTGGTCATCTTCGCGGCACCGGAGATCGTGCCGCAGAAGAAGCTGGTCGAGGTGCTCGACGAGGTCGTGAAGAAGATCTAGTCGGCCGGGCCGGCGTAGTCGCCGTGCAGGCCGGTCGCCTCGTCGGCCGGTGGGTCGAACACCACCAGGCCGTGCTTCTGGGCGAGCTGGAGCACGAGGTCGACCGCGTCGTCGCCGAGCGGCGTCTGCGCGATGGACATCGCGACGTGCTCGACACCGACGGCGAGCGGCCTGGTGACCCAGGGCGACTCGTCCTCGTACGTGGACAGGTCAGGGAACGCGGCCCGCAGGTCGCCGTAGAAGGCGGCGATCCGCGGGTCCGGCTCGCCACCGTCGTGCGACCGACCGGCACACCGGTCCGCCATCGCCCGCACGTCGTCCAGCGACGCCGCGGCGCCGGCCGCGAGCACAACAAGCTCGAAAGTCACCACCCCATGATCCCTGACGGCGGTGACGGGGTGTTCAGCCGGGGCTCGGCGGTCAGAAGAAGCGGCGCCTGCGGCGGCCCGCGCCGAGCAGGTCGGCGACCTGGCGCATCCCCTTCGTCACGCCGCTCGGGCCGCGGCGGGCCTCGACGACCTGGCTGACCTTGCGGATCCCGGCGGCGGCCAGCGGCAGGGCGACGGCGACCACCGCCCAGCGCCGAAGTGCGGTGGCGAACATCAGGCGTTCCTCCCTCGATGTGGCGGATGAGGTGGGTATACCCAGCCGGCGCATGGTTACGCCCGCACGGGGTAGACGGCTGGGATGAAGGTCGTCGTGGTGGGAGCGTCCGGCAACGTCGGCTCGGCGGTGCTGCGCCGGCTGGCCCGCGAGCCCGAGGTGACGGAGATCGTCGGGATCGCCCGGCGGGTACCCGACGATGCCGCCGGTGCGCCGTACGCCGGAGTGGACTGGTGGTCGATCGACGTGGGCGGGCCGGCCGCCACGGGCGCGGTGGCCGAGGCGGCCAAGGGTGCCGCCGCCGTGATCCACCTGGCCTGGCAGATCCAGCCCAGCCACAACCAGCGACGGCTCCGGCGTACGAACGTGCAGGGCGCCGCGAACGTCGCGCTGGCGGTCGCCCGCGCCGGCGTGCCCGCGCTCGTCGTCGCGTCCTCGGTCGGCGCGTACGCACCGGGTCCGAAGGACTATCTGGTCGGCGAGTCGTGGCCGGTGACCGGCGTGCGCTGGTCCACCTACGCCCGCGACAAGGCGCACGTGGAACTGCTGCTCGACGAGGTCGAGCGGACCTACCCGACGCTGCGGGT
>NZ_JBFAIU010000552.1:0-3027 GCF_040654855.1 Asanoa sp. NPDC050611 | reverse complement strand
GGTCGGCGGAGCAAGAGCGCGGGCGGCTGTGTTGACTGCGCTCGCTTCGCTCGCTCATGCCGCGACGTCCGCGTACAAGGCCCGGTAGGCGGCGAGCATCCGGTCGACCGTGAAGTGGGCGAGCGCGCGGGACCGGCCGTTAGCGCCCAGGGTCCGGCGGCGGGTGCGGTCGCCGAGCAGCTCCAGGCAGGCGTGGCCGAGCGCGACCGGGTCACCCGGCGGCACGATCAGGCCGGCGCCGCCGACCACCTCGGGTACGCCGCCCACGTCGGTGCTGACCGTCGGCCGGCCGCACATCATCGCCTCGATGATCGTGTACGGCATGCCCTCCGAGATGCTGGACAGCGCGACCACGTGGCCCTGCGCGTACGCCTGCCGGCTGCTCGTCACCGGCCCGGACAGGTCGACGGCCGCCCGCAGCCCGAGCCGCTCGATCAGCGCGAGGCAGCTCTCCGCGTAGTCCCGGCCCGTCTCCGGCACCGGGCCGGCCAGCCGCAACCGGGCCAGCGGCTCCGCGTCGCGGATGGTCCGCATCGCCCGGATCAGCGTGTGCAGGTCCTTGAGTGGGTCGATCCGGCCGACCCAGGTGACCGTCGGCACGGTCGGCTCGGTGGCCAGCGCCGGGTAGCGCAGCGGCTCGACGCCGTTGGGCACCACGACCACCTTGGCCGGGTGGGCGCCGTGTCGCAGCTCCCAGCGCTGGTTGAACCGGCTGACCGCGGCGACGAGGGTCGCCTCGGCGTAGCCCAGCCGGGCCAGCGCGCGGTAGAAGCGCAGCAGCACGGTCTTGACGCCGACCGGCATCGCGGCGCCGTACTCCAGATAGCGTTCCCGCAGGTAGACGCCGTGCTCGGTGAGCAGGAACGGCACGCCGGCGCGCCACTTGGCGGCCAGCGCGACCAGCACCGGCAGGCCCGCGGCGGCCGGGTGGCACAGGTCGACCTCGGGAGTCGCGTACGCGAGCGGCCGGACGGCGTGCTCCAACAGCACCGCGGCGGCGCGGGCGTCCCGCAGCGAGAGCCGGGGCAGCGGCGGCCGCCCGGCCGTCGGTCCGGACGACGCCTGCCACGCGTCGAGCAGCACCTCGGCCAGCTCCACGCCGTGCAGCGGGTGGGTGCCGTCCGCGGACAGCTCGGTGAGCCGGCGCAGCCCGTCGGCGAACATGCCCGCGCTGTGCGGGTCGTCGCCGAGCAGGCCGCGGCAGAGCAGCACGGCAGCGGCCGAGGCGGCCCGGTCGCGGCGGTGCCGGACGAGCCGGCCCGGCGCGGTGACCGGCCGGTCCCACACGGGGTACGTGTCGACCGCGGTGACCGAGCTCGGCACCGGGTACGCGGGCTCGCGCGCGCCACCGTGGCCGGTGAGCGCGACGACGTGGAACTCGTGCCCGTCGAGCCCGTTGAGAATCTGGTGGCACCACGTGCCGACGCCTCCGGGCGCGTACGGGTAGGTGCCTTCGTTGATCAGTGCGACGCGCACGACGGGACTCCGTGCGCCGCGGCGGCGGCGGTCTGGGTCATGCAGAAGGCAACGACCCCGTCGGCGCGCCGACGGGGTCGTGTCGTCAAGAAGACAGCGGTGTCACCTCGCGCTGCTGATCGCGTGGCCTGAAAGTCAGGCCACCGAACCGAACAGCTGCGTCCAGTAGGGGCTGCCGTCCGAGGCCTTCGCGAGCCCGACCCCGATCGCCTTCGCGTCGCAGTTGAGGATGTTGGCCCGGTGGCCGGGGCTGTTCATCCAGCCCTCCATCACCGCGTCGGCGGTGCGGTAGCCCATCGCGACGTTCTCGCCGATCGCGTTGCTGTAGCCCTGGTCGCCGGCCCGGTCCCACGGCGTGCTGCCGTTGCTGCCGTCGTGCGACATCTTGTTGTGCTCGGCCTGGTCCACGCTGTGCAGCTGGGCGGCCTTGGTGAGCTTCGCGTTGACGGTCACCGCGCCGCAGCCGTTCATCGCGCGCTGGCGGTTGACCTCCGCGACGACCTTCGCCTGCTCGGTGCCGCCGGCACCGCTCGTCGAGACCGTCGTGGTCGACCGCTTCCTGGCCGGCGACGCGGTGGTCTTCTTCGGCGTGGGGGTCGTCTTGCGGACCGTCGGCTTCGGCGACGGAGGCTTGGTCGGCACGACCTCCGCCGTCGGGGTTGGTGACGGCGCGGACAGCGTCTCTCCCGAATAGCCGTCGCTGTCCGAACCGCCTTCGACGTCGGCATCGAAAGCGCCCTCGCCCGGGCCGGCGATGGCGCCCTTCGCGGAACCATTGGAGGAGTTGCCGACGAGGCTTGACGGCAGCAGTGCCGCGCCGGCGCCGAGGCCACCTAGAATGATCATGACCACGAACGCCAGACCGAGTGGGCCGAACGTACGCCGCGGGTTGCGGTGCTTTCCCGTGGGCTCCGTGTCCTGCACCCCGGTCCCTCCTAACGCGACCCCATCGGGTCGAACCTGTTGCGTCAAACCGGTCCGGACGCTATACGTGACCTGCGGAATCGGGCAATCTGCCTAAGGAATTCCTAAGGCTTTCTTGTTGCGCTTGACGAACGCGGGCCGCAGGCGGAACATGGAGTTGTCGCCAGTCGCGCCCGATCGTGCCCACTTGTGCCCGTGGGCAGACGTCGCGAGGCATTGGGCGCGCGTTGGCCGGCCATTTCCGGCTGCGCATTACAAGGAGACGATATGGCGAAGGCCCTCTACGGCCACGTGGGTTCGGCGCCCGACCGGCGCCTGCTCGACGAGGTCACCCGATTGCGTGCCCGGGTTCAGGCACTCGAGTTCGAGATCACGCGGTTGCGCGCCGAGAACGACCGGCTCGCCGCAGCGGCTGCCGAAGCAGATGGCCTGCTCCGGCTCCCTGAGCCCGCACTGACCTGAGCTCGACGCCGGTCACATCCGGCTCGCAGGACCCGCACGCACCACCAGAAGCGCGCCGCCACGCATGTGTCGGCGCGCAGCTTTTTGCCCTCCGGGACGCACCGCCGCCGTTCGGCGTGTCGCCCGTATCACCGCAGGTCGGCGCCCATACTGCCGGGAAGCCCC
>NZ_JBFAIU010000551.1:0-3101 GCF_040654855.1 Asanoa sp. NPDC050611 | reverse complement strand
GAAGTCGGCGAACTCGAAGCCGAAGTCGAGCGCCCGCTGGTGCACCGGGCCCGGCACGAGCTGGCCGGTCGGCGTGTTGAGCCACGTGACGAGGCAGGCGATCTGGACGTACGGCGTGGATTGGGACGAGCTCAGCGGCTGGATCTTCGACATCCTGGAGGCCGAACCCGGCGTCGTCTTTGCGGATGCGGGTGACAGCGGCTGGTTCCAGCTCGGGCTCGACAGCCCCCGGCACGCCGACGAAGTCCTCGCGCTCTTCTTGGGGGGCGCGCTGGCCGCCTACCGCCGAGGGGCGAGCGAGGCGGGCATCCAGTGCCCGTAGGTCCCGAGTACATCTAGCGCAGAGCCGCGGCGAACCGGGTGACGAAGCGGGTCACGGCGCTCGGGTCGGGTGCGTGGTCCGGGTTGATCTCTGTCAGCACCAGGCCCGCGAACCGGGGGCTCGCCGTGAAGACCGACAGGCTCGTGGCCAGCTCGTCCAGGGTCAGGCCGATCGGCTCGCCCCCCGAGTCCGGCACGTCGGCCAGGGGAGTGTCGACAAAGGACAGCACGTCCACGTCGCAGTGGACGACGAAGCGTGGCCCGGCCGACTCGATCGCCTCGCGGGCCCGCGACGCCGCGGCCGCCGGGTCAGCATGGATCTCGTCGGCGTGCAGGTGGGTGATGGCGAGCTTGTCCAGCATCTCCAGCTCGACGTCACCCGGCGGCAGGGCGTGGCCGTAGGACACGACCTCGTCAGCCGACAGCAGCGGCGTCGACGGGCCGATGCCCGCCAGCTCCGGCACGCAGCCTGGCACCCCGAGCATGCAGGCCAGACCCATCGCGTCGAGGTTGCCGACCGACCTCGTGGCCGGTGTGAAGAGGTCGGGGCCGCCGTCGACATAGAGCAACGCGGGCGGCGCGCCGGCCAGGGCGAAGCCCGAGACCACCCCCGCCGTGATCGAGCAGTCGCCGCCCACGACCAGGGGTAGCTGGTCGCGGGCCAGGATCCGCGCCGTGCCGGCGGCGACCGACGTCGCCACCCGGGCCACCGCGGCCGCGTTCTTCGCCGACGGTCGCCGCGGGTCGGGCCGCCACCGGAACGACGACACGTCGCCATGGTCGACGGCACCGCCGGGTAGCAGGTGGACCAGCCCGGCCGCGCGCACCGCTGTAGGCCCTTTCTCCAGACCCGGTGTGTGCGCGCCCGCGCTGGACGGAACCCCGAGGAAACCCCATCGCGCATCCATGCCCGTCATGCTCACACGACCCACCGACAAAAAGCCGCTTCGGTCGATGGCACCTCGGCGGAACAGGCCATGCCGCCGGGATCGACGTACCAGAATGATCATCTCCCGATGAACACGCCGAACTGTCCTCGATGCGCGGCCGCCACGACCACCCTCGGCAGCGCTCTGCCGTGGTGTCCGGGCTGCGAGTGGAACCTCGACGCCTACGACGGCGCCGCGCAACCGGCCGAGTTCGGCTGGCGCTGGGTCGACCGGCGCCTGCACCGGATGGCCTTCCGGCTCGCGCAGCGGCAGTTCGCCGCGTTGGTCAAGGCCGACCTGGCCCGCAAGGCCACCGTGTCCCGGTTCGTCGTCGTCAGCGTCGCGCTCGTCCTGTACGCGGTCTTCGCCGCCATGGTCGTCGGCGGCGTCCTGCTGGTCCTCAAGGACTTCCTGTCCTGGTGGATCCTCCCCGGCGCCGTCCTGCTCGCGCTCGCCTGGCTGCTGCGTCCCCGGCTCGGCCGGCTCGACGACCTGGACGGGCACGAGGTCACCCGCGACGAGGCGCCGAACCTGTTCGCCCTGCTCGACGAGGTCGCCGGCGCGGTCGGCACGACGACACCGCCGACGGTCCTGGTCGACGGGGACCTCAACGCCTACACGACCGCGGTCGGCTTCCGGCGCCGGCGGGTGCTCGGCCTGGGCCTGCCGCTCTGGGCCGTGCTCGAGCCGCAGGAACGCGTCGCGCTGCTGGGCCACGAGTTCGGCCACTTCGTCAACAGCGACCGCCGCCGATCGCTGCTGGTGCAGCCCGCGCTGCGGATGCTCGGCCAGACCGCGATGCTCCTGCGGCCCGGTTTCGGATCGGCCGGCGGCAGCGTCCTCAACATGATCGCCGAGGTGGTCTCACGGGTGGTGATGTCGCTGCTCAGCAAGGCCCTGCTGCTCGGGCAGATCGCCCTGCTCTGGATCGGGTTGCGGGACGGCCAGCGCGCCGAGTACCAGGCCGACGGCATCGCCGCCCGCGTCGCCGGCACCACCGGGGCCATCGCGCTGGAGGAGGTCCTGGCGGCCGGCTCCGTCGTGCACATGCTCGTGGCCCGGGACGCCCGCGCCGGCAACGGCCCGGCGACCTGGCGCGCCTCGGTGGCCGACGGCGGCTTCCGCGGCGGCGCGCGCACCGCCGCCCGGCTCCAACTCTCCATCCGCGAGGAGGCGTCGCTGTTCGCCACCCACCCGCCGGCCGGCCTGCGGGCCAGGATGATGCGGGAGCGCGCCTACCTCGAGCCGGCGGTGCGCCTGACACCGGGCCGCGCCGAGGCGATCGACGCGGAGCTGACCAAGCACTACGAGGCGGCCCGCCGCGATCTCAAGCACGCGTAAGCACCCCAGGTCGGCGCCGAGGAACCGCGACGCTACCGTCGGGCGCGTGGATCACCTCGCCGCCCACCGCGCGTACCTCCGAGGCTGGAGCACGCAGAGCAGCGACGACGACCTGGTCACCTACCGCAGCGACGTCGCACACGCGACCCTCAACGGCGTCCTGCGCACCCGCGGCCGACCGACCCGCCAAGCACTCGACCAGGCACGCGAGCGCCTCCACGGCGTACCCCGGATCTGGTGGGTCGGTCCGGACAGCGACCCCGGCACCGCGAACGACCTGCGACACGAAGGCGCCACGCCGCTCACCCAACTGCCGATCATGGTGGTCGACCCGGAGCAGGCGGCCCGGCCGCCAACGGTCGCCGGCCTCGAGATCGAAGAGACCACGAACATCACGGAGTACGCCGCCGCGTACGCCCGCGTCTCCGGCATCGATCCCCGGCCGAGGCGTTCGGCTGGTTCGTCCGCCGCACGGCCGAAGACATGGCCGGCGACGCGGGGCTGTGTCAC
>NZ_JBFAIU010000550.1:0-3121 GCF_040654855.1 Asanoa sp. NPDC050611 | reverse complement strand
TGCGGCGTGCGCCGCGGCCGAGCCGAACACCACGACGTAGCCGAGGAAGCCGAGCCAGGCGACCGCGCCGATGGCGATCTTCGCGACCGCGGGCAGCGGCGACGGGGTGACGAACGCTTCGATCACGCCCGAGACCGCGAAGAGGAAGACCAGCCCGATCGCGACCAGCAGGCCCTCGCGGCCGGCGGCGGCGACCGAGCGGGTCCGCGTCAGGTGGCGCGGCGGGCGGATCCAGGCGCCGGCGATGCGCAGGCCGACGCCGGCCGCCACGTAGACGCCGGTCAGCTCGAGCAGGCCGTGCGGCGTGATCAGGCTGAAGAACTGCTCCGCCTCGCCGTACTGGATCATCACGCCGCCGCTCAGGCCGATGTTGAGCGCGTTGTTCCACAGTAGCCAGAGGACCGGCAGGATCAGCACGCCGGACGCCAGGCACTGCACCGACAGCCAGGCGTTGTGTGTCCACAGTGAGAAGGCGAACGTCTGCGGCGAGTATTCGGAGTAGTAGGCGGCGAACTCGGTGTCGACCAGCCGGCGCGCGGCCTCGTCGCCGATCAGCGCGCGCGCCACCTCCGGGTGACCCGCCGTGTAGAACATCAGGAAGAAACTCAGTGCCGTGAAGGCCGTGGCGACCGCGCACCACCACGGCCACGCGCGATAGGCGGCCAGCGGGAAGCCGGCCGTGAAGAACCGGCCGACGTCGGCGAGCCGCAGCCGCGGGCCGGGTGAGATCGCCGAGCGGCTGGCCAGCACGAGCCGGGACAGCCGGGCGACCAACGCGGGATCGGGTGTACGGCTGCGCACCACCGACAGGTGCGTCGCGGTGCGCTGGTAGAGCGTGACGAGCTCGTCGATCTCGGCGGCGGTCAGCCTCCGCCGGCCGGACAGATGCTCCAGCCGACGCCATTCGGCATCGTGCTCGGCTACGTAGGCGTCGAGATCCACGCGCTCATAGTGTTCACTGTGCGGGTGACCGCGCAACCTCACTCCACCGACCGGCTCATCACGGGCGAGGCCGTCGAGCTCGAGGTGCGCGCGGCTCGGGCCGGTTCGCGGATCACCGCGCTGCTGATCGACCTGATCGTGATCGTGATGCTCGGTCTCGTGCTGACCGTCTTCGGCTCGGCGCTCCTGTCCAGCCTGCCGGTCGACTTCGACGCGGCCACCATCCGGGGCATCTCGGTGGTCGCCACCGTGCTGCTCCTGGTCGGCTACCCCGTGACCTGCGAGACGCTCTTCCGGGGCCGCACGCTCGGCAAGGCCGCACTGGGCCTGCGGGTGGTCCGCGACGACGGCGGGCCGGTGCGGCTGCGGCACGCGCTGACCCGCAGCCTGGTCGGCGTCGCCACCGAGTGGCCGGGCGTGCTGCTGCCCCCGGTGACCTGGCTCGCCGCGCTCACCACGATGCTGAGCAACCCGCGCGGCAAGCGCCTTGGCGACCTGGTCGCCGGCACGATGGTGCTGCACGAGCGGACGCCGGCGAGCTGGGGCTGGGTGCCGGGAATGCCGGCGCCGCTGGCCGGCTGGGCCGGGACGCTCGACCTGACCGGCGTCTCCGACGAGCTGGCACTGGCCGTGCGGCACTTCCTGGCCCGCGGCCGCGAGCTGCGCGAGCCGGCCCGCACCACGCTCGGCCGGTCGCTGGCCGGCGAGCTGGCCGCCGTCACCACGCCACCGCCACCGCCGGGCGTGCCGGGCTGGGCCTACCTGGCCGCGGTGATCGCGGAACGGCACCGGCGGGCGCGGCTCCGGCTCGGCCGGGCGCGGGCCGTGAGCGCCGCGATCTGGCCGGACCTGGCGCCGCGGCCGATCGAGGCCCAACCGGTGCAGCCGGTCGAGCCCGCCGCGGCGGCCTGGCCGCCCGCGCTGCGCCCCGGCACACCGTCCAATGCCGACACACCACCGCTCGGCTGGCCCACCACCGCCAACCGCTTTTAGGGCCTGTCTCGAAGTCCTGACCGGGCTGCGGCGGACCCAGACGCCGCCTGGAACCACGCCGGTCACGACCGGATACAACACCGGTATCCGGCCGCGCCCGGCGCAGCCCCAGCCGACGCCTGGGGCCTCGCCTCGCTCCGGCCATGACTTCGAGACAGACCCTAGAGCCGGGCGAGCGCCTTCAGCGTCAGGTACGCGTCCGCGACGGCGCCGGCGAACTCCGTGGCGGGCGCGTCGACCACCTCGACGCCGCCGCGGCGCAGGGCGGCCGCCACCCGGTCCCGCTCGCCGAGCGCGCGGTGTCCCGCGGCCGCGGCGTAGACGTCGGCCGCCGTCGCCGCCTTCCGGGTGGTCAGGTCGCGCAGCACGGGGTCGTGTGTCGCCGCGACGATCACCTTGTGCCGGGCCACCAGCTTGGGCAGCACCGGCAGCAGGCCCTCGCCCAGCGCCCCGGGTTCCAGCGCGGTGAACAGCACGATCAGCGCCCGCTTCCGTTCCCGCCGCAGCACCTCGCCGACGACCAGCTCGAAGTCGGTCTCGACGAGCGCGGGCTGCAGCGGCGCGACCGCGTTGACCAGCCGGGCCAGCAGCACCTGGCGGCCGCTGCCGGTGACCGACGCGCGCACCGCGGTGTCCACGGCGAGCAGGTCGACCTGGTCGCCGGCCCGGGATGCCAGGGCGGCCAGCAGCAGCGCGGCGTCCATCGCCGCGTCCAGCCGCGGCTCGTCGCCGATCCGGACGGCCGACGTGCGGCCGGTGTCGAGCACGCAGACCACCCGGCGGTCGCGCTCCGGTCGCCACGTGCGGACCATGACGTCCGTGCGGCGGGCGCTGGCCCGCCAGTCGATCGAGCGGACGTCGTCGCCGATCACGTACTCGCGCAGCGCGTCGAACTCCGTGCCCTGCCCGCGGCCCCGCGTCACGATCGTGCCGTCGAGCACCCGCAGCCGGGCGGTCTTCTCCGGCAGCAGCACCCGGGACGCGAACCGCGGCAGCACCCGGACCCGCCAGGGCGGGGTGGCCGGGCGCCCGTCGCGCTGGCGGAATGCGAGGCCGAGCGGGCCGTGCGAGCGCACGGTCACCCGCACCGCGGGCCGTCGACCGGGCCGTAGCCGTAGAGGCAGCCGGTGATCGCCAGGGGCGCGCCACTGGACGCGGCCGCGGCCAGCATCGCCTCGGCCATCGG
>NZ_JBFAIU010000549.1:0-3140 GCF_040654855.1 Asanoa sp. NPDC050611 | reverse complement strand
GCCACCAGGCCCGCGGTGGCCAGTCCCAGTTCGCCAGGCTTTGCTCTGCATCCATATACGCACCGCAGGTCAGCGGGGGCGCAGCGGGCCCCCTTCTTACAGCGAGCAGTTCACCAGCACCGGTTCCGGATGCAGGGTCACGCCGAACCGATCGTGCACGCCGTCGCGGATCTCCCGGGCGAGGTCGAGCAGCGCCGTCGTGCTGCCCTGGCCGCGGTTGGTCAGCGCCAGCGTGTGCTTGCCCGAGATGGCCACGCCGCCGCGGCCCCCGTAGCCCTTGGCGAAGCCGGACTTGTCGATCAGCCAGGCCGCACTGACCTTGACCACACCGCCCGGGCCGGGCCACGCCGGCGGTTCGCCGACGCCGGCGGCGCGGGTGCGCAGGCTTTCGGCCGCGGCCGCGTCCAGCACCGGGTTGGTGAAGAACGAGCCGACCGACCAGGTGTCGTGGTCGACCGGGTCGAGCACCATGCCCTTGCCGGCGCGCAGGGCCCGCACCGCGGCGCGCGCCTCGGCCAGCGGCACCCGCTCGCCCTGCTCGACCGCCAGCGCGCGGGCCAGTTCGGCGTAGCGGATCGGTGCGGACGCGGTCGAACGGGCCAGCCGGAAGTCGACGGAGAGCACGACCCACCGGTCGCTGTGCTTGAAGAGGCTGGTCCGGTAGGCGAAGCGGCACTCGGCCGGGGCCATCCGGCGGACCGTGTCGTCGACCCGGTCGTAGACCTCGACGCCGACGATCGTCTCCGCGACCTCCTGGCCGTACGCGCCGACGTTCTGGATCGGGGTCGCGCCGGCCGACCCCGGCACGCCGGACAGGCACTCGACGCCGGACCAGCCGGCGTCGACGGTCGCCGCGACGAACTCGTCCCAGGGCTCGCCGGCCGCCACCCGGACCACGACCTCGGTGTCGGTCGACTCGACGACCTCGACGCCGCGGGAGCGGATCAGCACCACCTGGCCGGGGACGCCGGCGTCCGCGACCACGACGTTGCTGCCACCCGCAAGGATCATGGCCGGTGCGTCGGCGTCCGCAGCCGCGCGTACCATTTGCACGATTTGCTCGGCAGTTTCGGCCGTGCGCACCTGGCCAGCGGGGCCGCCCAACCGCAGGGTCGTGAAGTCGGCCAACGCGCGCGGAGCGAGCGGGCCGGCGGTGGTCGGTGGTTCGGCGCTAACGTCTGGCACGCTGTTCACCCTAGGCTGAGAGGCTCCGGCACTTGTGGCGACGGTCCGGCCTGCACCGAAGGAGCTCCGATGACCAGACTGCACGGCACCAAGGACTTCTGGCTCGGAGGCCTGCGTGCGGAGTCGGCCGCGTTCGCCGCAGCGGTGGCCCAGGCGCCGGCGGACGCTCCGGTGCCGTCCTGCCCGGGGTGGACCATCGCCGATCTCGTCCAGCACCTCGGCGGCTGCTACGAGCGGACGGTCTGGCTGATCGAGCGGAACAGCGTCGAGCGTCCCGACCCCGACCACACCGCGTCCGAGGCACCGGCCGGCGAGGCCGCGCTGGCCTGGTGGCAGATGCGCTGCGACACGCTTCTCTCCACTCTGGACGCCACCGATCCCGAGGCGCCGGCGTGGAACTGGGCACCGCAGTCCAAGCGGGCCGTGTTCTGGCACCGGCGGATGGCGCTCGAGACCGCGGTGCACCGCTGGGACGCGCAGATGGCGCTCGCGGCCAGCGAGCCGATCGAGGCGAAGCTCGCCGCCGACGGGATCTCCGAGGTGCTCGACACGTGGCTGCCGGCGGGCCGGCGGCAGACCGGCGAGCGCCCGCACGGCGTGGTGCAGCTGTTCGCGGCCGACACCGACCAGGAATGGCTGGTGCGGCTGCGCGGTGAGGGCGTCGCGCTGCTCGACACCGACACGATCCTCGACACCGACGAGCCGCCGGCCCGGGTGCAGGCCGAGGGCACGGCGAGCGATCTGCTGCTGGCGCTCTACGGCCGCGTGGGTTTCGATGTCCTCGTGGTCAGTGGCGACCCGACGCTGCTGACGGCGTTACGCACGGGGTGATTTCTTGACGAGGGCGAAGAACGGAACGCGCGAGCGGCCGACGCTCGAGGCGGTGGCCCGGCGGGCGGGAGTCTCCCGGGCCACGGTGTCGCGCGTGGTCAACGGCTCGACCACGGTCGCCGAGCCGATCCAGGAGGCCGTCCGCCGCGCGGTGCGCGAGCTGGGCTACGTGCCGAACCTCGCCGCGCGCAGCCTGGTCACCCAGCGCACCGACTCGGCCGCCCTGATCCTGCCGGAGACGCCGACCCGGGTGTTCTCCGACGACCCGTTCTTCCACGGCATCATCCGCGGCGTCTCGATGGAGCTCGACGCCGCCGACAAGCAGCTCGTGCTGCTGATCGCGGGCTCGACGGCCGGCCACGACCGGGTCGAGCGCTACACGATGAGCCGGCACGTCGACGGCGTCATGTTCGCCTCGATGCACGGCGCCGACCCGCTGCCGGCCGCGCTGATCCGGATGGGCATCCCGGTGGTGTGCAGCGGCCGCCCGCTCGGCCGGGCCACGGTCGAGGTGCCCTACGTCGACGTCGACCAGATCGGCGGCGTGGTCTCAGCGGTCCAGCACCTGCTCGCGTCCGGCCGCAAGCGGATCGCCACGATCGCCGGCCCGCAGGACATGGTCGCCGGCATCGACCGGCTGACCGGCTACCGGCAGGCCCTGCGCGACTCCGACCGGCGCTCGATCGTGGCCATCGGCGACTTCACCCGGGAGTCCGGCACGGTCGCGATGCGCCAGCTCCTTGACGACGACCCCAAGCTCGACGCGGTGTTCGCCGCCTCCGACCTGATGGCACACGGCGCGCTGCGGGTGCTGCGCGAGGCCGGCCGGCGCGTGCCGGACGACGTCGCGGTGATCGGCTTCGACGACATCGAGATGGCCCGCTACACCGAGCCGCCGCTGACCACCGTGCGCCAGCCGATCCAGCAGATCGGCCGCGAGATGGCCCGCCAGCTCATGCGCCTGGTCGCGGGCGAGGAGATCGAGGCGGTCACGATGCTGCCCACCGAGCTGATCATTCGCGAGAGCGCCTAGGGCGTCAGCCGGCTACGCGTTCTAGCTCGCGGACCCGCAGCGCCCGGCGGGCCGCCTCGCGGTCGCGGGCCGGGCCGGTCAGCAGGTGGCC
>NZ_JBFAIU010000548.1:0-3182 GCF_040654855.1 Asanoa sp. NPDC050611 | reverse complement strand
CCGCAAGGGCGACTCCGGCGATCCGCAGAAGTTCACCACCGCCTGGAACACGCTGCCGGCGGACGTCGTCGCCGACATCGCCGCGGCCTGCCGGGCCCGCTAGGCGTCCAACAACGAGTGCAGCCGCGCCGCGAACTCGGCCGGCTTGCCTGCGTATCCCCCCTCGCCACCGAGGAAGCCGCCGTGGTGGCTCGGGAACACGACGGCCTCCTGACCGAGCAGCGCCGCCAGGCCGAGCGACGTCCGCGCGGTGTACGTACCCGCCGACTCCTCCCCCACGGCGACCACGACACGCGTCGGCGCGGCCGCCAGCCGGGCCGCGTCCGGGCGGTAGTCGGTGACCGCCCACGAAAGCCGTGACAGCAGCGGGTCGTCGCGGTTGCCGTCGTCCTCGGTCGGCATGCCGAACATCGCCGGGTCCGGCACCGGCTGCGCGAAGTACTCGTCGGTGAACTCGCCCTGCCACGACGTCATCGCGATGAACGCGGCCATCCCCGCGCCGGTGCCCTTCGCCTGGTACGCCTCGTAGAAGCCGGACCGCGCCCGCTCCGCGCCGGCCGCATCGGGCAGCACCGCGTTGATCGGCGGCTCGTGCGCGACCAGCGTGGCGACGTCACCCGGGTGGGTCGCGACCAGTTCGAGCCCGGTGACCGCGCCGCCGCTGCTGCCGAACACGTCGACCGGGCCGGTGCCGAGCGCCTCGATCAGCAGGTGGAGGTCGGCGGCCTGCTGCTGCGGCGTGTTGTCCTTGCGGCCGTCGGTCCGGACGCTGCGGCCCAGGCCGCGCGGGTCGTAGGTGACGACCGTACGCTCCGGGAAATGCCCGGCGAGGGTCGCGAAGCCGTCCGCTGTCATCGGCTGGCCGATCATCAGCAGCACGGGCCGCCCACCGGCCGGCGGCAACGGGCCGCGCACGTCGTAGACCAGGTCGGCACCCGGCAGGGCGAGGGTCCGCGTCTCCACGTCAGTCATGTGTCCGAGCCTACGGAAACCTGGAGGTCCCGTGTCGCTTCGCATCGCCGTCGTCGGCGGGGGCCGCCGGTACGAGGCGCTGCGGATCCCGCGCACGACGCGGATCCAACGGCTGAGCCACGGTCGGTCGCACGTCAACCACCTGCCCGACGGAGCGCAGCAGCAGGCCCGGGACGACGCGCTCGCGCACGCCGATCCGCTCGTGGCCAACGGCTGGGTCTACGGCTACGACGCCGCCGACGATGCGCCGTGACACCCCTGAAGCTTTCGGCGCTTCTCGGGTGTGGACGATGACTACGAGCCGGATCCGGCGGGCAAATCCCTCACCCGCCCCCAAATGGAGTACGACCTGTACGACGCGGGCAGGCGTCAGCTCGTTGTCATCCAGTCGCCCACCATCGAGGATGTGGTCGTGGCGCTGGACGCGCTGGACCAGCAGCGCCACACGGGGCTGAACCTCATCGACGGGACGGGCGCGTACATCAGCGTGGTCGGTGGGAGCGGCCGGTACCACGTCTACGTCGGGGCGTTCGACCACGACGACCGGGTGATCCTGCAGACAGCGACGGCCGGGCCGGCCGAGGTGGACATCTTCCACGACGGCGAGGACTACCAGTACGCCGCGAACGACGTGGTCGACCGCGATGCCGCGCTGGCGGCGTTGACGGAGTTCCACCGCAGTGGCCGACCCGATCTCGGCCTGACCTGGCGCGCCGGCTGACTAGACCTGGACCGTGGCACCCGGGTAGACCACGACGGACGGCTCCGGACGCCGCCGGCGATAGAAGTCGTTGGCGGGCGGCAGGGCGAGCAGCACCACGGCGACCAGCAACGCGGGTGATGCCACGATGCCGGAAGTGGTGAGGACCGGGTCGACCCAGCCGGGCATCAGCTGATCGGCGAGGGCGTTCACGGCGGCCCAGTCGGTCGTGCCCGGGGACGGCCCGTCCGGTGCGGGGACGAGCGACAACAACCACCAGCCCGCGGCCACTGTCAGCGTTGTGCCGCCGACGACCCACGTGACGACGCGGGTCCAGTTCGCGCCGCCGAGGTTGGCGACCGCCAGCCCGATGAGGCCGGCTCCCGCCAGCGCGACGACCAGGCCGACACCCATGAGGAACACCATCGGGACGGCCGTCCATCCGGTTGCCGGGCTCACCCGCTCGTACGCGACCAGATTGATGTCCTGCCGAACCGCTTCCGCCGCGACCTGCGCGATGCGGGCCAGGCCGCCGCCGCCCAGCAACACACTGGACGCGACCACGAGCGCGGGCGCCCTTCGCCGTGCCGTCGGTACCGCGAACTCCCCCATGCCGAGGATGTTAGCCCTGCGAACTACACCGGGGCCGTGCCGGTGGACGCCCGCCGGACCAGGCGCCAGGCGTCGTGGTAGCTCGGCACGGGATCGCCGAGCGCCGCGGTGGCGCACGCGGCACCCTGGTCCCGCAGCGACTGCGCCACGGTCGTGAGGTCGTGTTCCCGCGCGACGGCCGAGTCGTCCCACCCGCTGACCCGCAGCGGCTTGCGCGCCGCGCGCAGGACGCCCAACGCCAGTTGGTCGCCCATCGCGGCGACCGCGTCCACATCGGACGCGGACGACAGGAGCTGCCGGGTGACGGTCCGCGCCTCGGACTCGTCGTTGGTGCGGCACACCCCCACCGGAACGGCCGACCAGTCGATGCCGAGAGCCTCGGCGGCGTCGCGGTATCCGGCCAGCCGGTCGCGGGTGACCGGGTAGGCGACGGTCGCGGGATCGACGCCGGAGCGGATGAACGTGGCCCGTTGCCGGTCGACGGGGAAGCTCAGGACGGCGGGGCGGCGGGCGCCCGCGAACACCTCCGCCCCGACCGCGCGGGCGGCGGCCCGGTGGTCGATGCCGACGAGCGTCGTGCCGGCGCGGCCCGGTCCACCGTGGACGACCACCGGTCGGTGGGTGCCGCAGGCGGCGGCCAGGACCGGGTCGTCGTCGGTGGTCGTCCAGACGACGTACGCGTCCACGGCCGCGGCCACGACGCGGTCAGGGTCGACTCCCCCGGCGCCGGTCGGCACGATCTGCAGGCCGAAGCCGCGTTCGGCGCACACCTCGGCCATCCCGGCGAGGAAGGCGACCGCGCCCGGGTCGTCGAACGCGTAGGTCAGGTGCTCGCCCAGCACCACGCCGAGCGACCGCGTGGTGCCGTAGCGCACCGAGCGCGCGCTCGGCACCCGCC
>NZ_JBFAIU010000547.1:0-3255 GCF_040654855.1 Asanoa sp. NPDC050611 | reverse complement strand
GGGGCGGCGCTGCCTTCAACGCGCGGACGTCGTGTACGGCCGAGAGCACGTGGAACATAGCGTCCCCCTGGGCGCCGTAGGTCCACAGTGACCGGTGCGGCGGCGGTCGGTGCCGCCGCACCCGTACGCTCCGACGGTGACCAACCGGCCGCGCCGGTGGCGGTCAACCCGTGAACGAGGCCGGGCCGAAGCGACCCCAGGCGACGAACACGGCCAGGGCGAGGTAGATCAGGTCCGCCGTGATCGTGCCCCGCTCGCCGCGCCGGAGGCGCATGACGACGGCGCCGGCGAACAGCAGGGCGACGCAGACGGCCGTCACCGGCACGAGCACGGGGACGATGTCGAGAGCCGCGGGCAGGATGAGCCCGGCGGCGGCCAGGATCTCCAGGAACCCGATCGCCCGAAGGGCGCCGGGACTGAAGTCCATCACCCATTCCCCGGCATGCCCGACGGCGGCGATCTTCTCCCGGGGCACGTACATCTTCGACGTGCTGACCAGCAGGACTGCCGCCAGGATGCCGGTGACGATCCACAGAGCTAGGTTCATGAGACTCTCCGTTCGTTGCGGTCACCAACACCAGACGAGCCAGCGTGCAGCCGCATGAACGGGAGTAAGCCACCTCACAGCCGGCAGCTCAGTGGACGAACCAGGCCCAGAGCAGGGGAGTGGCGATCAGGGGCGCGAGGGCCAGGGCGAGGATCCGCGTCCAGGTCGGCAGCGTCGTGCGGAGCGCCAGCACCGCGGCCACGACCACGTAGCCGCCCGCCAGCACCGCCGCCTGGAGGACGGCCAGGGGTTCGGGGCCGCACTGGGACGGGTCGTCCGCGAACGGTGGACGGCACGGCTCGGACGGGGCCATCGACAGCAACACGCCCAGGCCCGACAGGCAGCAGATCGGCACCAGCGGCACCGCCAACAGCGCGAGCGCCACCGTCACGCCCGTGCGTGGGCGGTCCGCCGCACGCTTGAGCTTCTCCGACACGTTCACCCCCCGGCGTCCAGCCTCCAAGCGCGGTGTCGCGGCTCGGCCGAGGGGGCGTGGCGGTTGCGTAACGAGGTTAGCCGCCTGGGCGGGGCAGCGGGCGGGCCGATCCAGAGCCGTCCGCGTACGACGTGTCCCGGGCGACCGGCGCCCACGCCCGCAGCTCGTCCGTGACCGACGCGAGGTGGGCGAGGATGCCGTCGACCGCGTCGGCGCCGAGGGGCAGTCGCAGTGGCGGCTTCTCCGCGGCTACCGCGCCGAGGATCGCGGTCGCGGCCCGGGCCGGGTCGCCCGCCTGCGTGCCGTGTGAGGCCGCCAGGAACGCGCGGGTGGTGCCGACCGTCGACGCGTACTCGGGGATCGGCTCGCTGTCCACCATGCGCGGGCCGAGCAGGCCGGTCCGGAAGTTGCCGGGCTCCACGATCAGCACCCTGATCCCGAGCGGCGCCACCTCGGCCGCGAGCGCCTCGGAGTAGCCCTCCAGAGCGAACTTCGTCGCGCAGTACGCCGAGAAGCCGGCGTTGCCGACCGCCCCGCCGTACGAGGACATCTGGACGATCGTGCCCGAGCGCCGGGCGCGCATGCCGGGCAGCACCGCGCGCACGAGCGCGGCCGGGCCGAACACGTGCACCTCGAACAGCGAGCGCAGCTCGGCCTCCGTGGTCTCCTCGGCCGCGCCCACCTGTCCCCGGCCGGCGTTGTTGACCAGCACGTCGATCCGGCCGTAGCGGGCCTCGACGTCGGCGACCACCGCGGCCGCCCGGGTGGCGTCGGTGACGTCGAGCGCTACGGCCTCGACCCGATCGGGGTGCGCCGCCGTCAGGGATGCCAGCGCCTCGACGCGGCGGGAGGTCGCCACGACCACGTGTCCCGCCTCGGCGGCGGCCGCCGCGATTGCCTGTCCGAGGCCGCTGCCGGCGCCGGTGATGAGCCATACGTTCATGACCACCACGCTGCGCCCGTCGCGGCCGTGCGTCCAAGACCCGTTGTGATAACCAGGAGGCATGACGCTCGCCGACGTACACCTGCGCGACCTGCGGTATTTCGTCGCGGTCGCCGAGCACCTGCACTTCACCCGGGCGGCGGAGGCGCTCTACGTCAGCCAGCCGGCGCTCTCGAAGCAGATCCATGCGCTCGAGGCGCAGTTGCGGGCGGCGCTGTTCGAGCGGGACCGCCGCACGGTCCGGCTGACCGCGGCCGGCGCGGCGCTGCTGCCGGGCGCCCGCGCGGTGCTGAGCGCGTGGGCGGCGGCCGAGGCGGAGGTGGCCGCGGCGCTGGCCCGGCAGGCGGCGGCGCTGGTCGTGGGCATGAGCACGGGGGTGGGCCGGTCGCTGTTGCCGGCGGTCCGCGCACGCTTCGCCGCCGCCGCGCCCGAGGCCGAGCTCCGCCTGCGCCAGGTGCCGTGGAGCGACCCGACCGGCGGCCTGGCCGCGACCGGCGAGGCCGCGTCGGACGCCGCGTTCGTCTGGCTGCCGCTGCCGGACCAGGAGCGTTTCGCGTACGCACCGGTCGCGACCGAGGACCGCCTGGTGGCGCTGGCGGCGGCGCACCCGCTCGCGGCCCGGGCCCGGATCGCGTTCGCGGACCTGCTCGACGAGCCGTTCCTCGCGCTGCCGCCGGAGAGCGGCCCGCTGCGCGACTTCTGGCTCGCGCTCGACGAGCGCGGCGGCCGCGCGCCCCGGATCGGGGGAGAGGTGTCCACATCGGAGGAAACCGCCGAGTCCGTCGCGGCCGGCCTCGGCGTGGTCCTGCTCGCCGCCGGCAACGCGGCCCTCCTCCAACGCCCGGACATCGCCCTGCGCCCGGTGACCCTGCCGCCGGCGCGGCTGGTGCTGGCCTGGCGGGCGGGCGACGACCGCCCGCTCCTGCGCGCGCTGCGCACCGCTGTCGCCCAGGCCACCGGCACCGCGTAACCGCCCCGCTGATAACCGGCGGTTATGCGTCCAGGTCTTGGACGGCGGCGCAGGTCCGCACCCAGGATCGGGCCATGCGACTCATCGCCACAGCGTTGACCCTCCTACTCGTCACCGGCTGCGACGCCGCATCGGCACCGGCCGCCGGACCGCCGAACACCGCGAGCGCACCGGCCGACAGCGGCACCGCACCGGCCGACGGCGGCACCGCACCGGCCGACGGCGGCACCGCGCCGGGCGACAGCGGCACCGCGCCGGGCGACAGCGGCACCGCGCCGGGCGACAGCGGCACCGCGCCGGGCGACAGCGGCACCGCGCGCGGCGACCGGGACCGTGCCGAGTCCGTCGTGCGCTACGTC
>NZ_JBFAIU010000546.1:0-3273 GCF_040654855.1 Asanoa sp. NPDC050611 | reverse complement strand
GCCGAACTTGGACAGCCCGGTCCGAGCCGTCTGGACGCCGTCGCGGTTGGTGACGTCGAGAAAGCCCAGGCAGAAGACGATCGCGTCGCCGAGGCCTGAGCCGGGTGGGGCGATCAGTTCGCCGTCCAGGGTGCGGCCGTCCGTTGCGTGGCGGCGTAGCGTTTCCGGGAGCCAGAGTGCGTACGTGAACGGGATCATGGCGATCAGCGTCCAGACCGTCGCCTGGACGCCTGGGAGCGCCGAGCCGGCCCTGCGGGCCGTGGCGAAGGCCGGCGCCATGAACAGCGCGAACGGCGTGCCCACCAGCACCGCACCGAGCAGGAAGACGAACGGCATCGGTGGCTCCATGCCGTCGAGGCGAATCGTCAACAGTGACCATGCCGTGAAGGCCAATCCGGACGTCACGCCGAGGTGTGGGGCCAGCCGGTCCGTGCCCAGCCAGCGCGGTGCCGCTGCGGCGAGGCACAGGCAGACCGCCAGCGTCGCCGCCAGATAGGCGGCTGACGGCGGCGCGAGGTGGGCGTCGGGTTCACGGCGTAGGAAGACCACCGTCGCCACCGTCGCCGCCACCACGCCGCCGGTCACGAGCATCGTTGGCACCGGCGCCGGGAGGTGCGGGCGGTGGCCGCGGGCCACGCCCAGGACCATCAGCGCGGCGAGGACGCCGGCGAAGGTCGTCGTGAAGACCGTCAGCTCCGGCATTGCCCGGCCTACCGCGGCGCCGATCGCGGCGGTGACCGCCGCGGATGTTGCCGTCAGCAGCGTCAGGAACGGGTAACCGACCCTGGGCGGCAGGAGCAGCGTCGCCCAGCCCGCGCTGAGCGCGAACCGCCACCGCGCCGAGCGGCCCCTGACCTCGGCCAACTCCGCGAGCATCGCCCGGCCCCAGTCACGCCGGCGGGCGGGAAGCAGCGCCACCGTCGCGGCGAGCAACCGCGCCGGCGGGTCCACCGCCGAGAGCCAAAGGCGCAGCGCGGGGCGGGCCGTGAGCACCGTCGAGCCGATCTGCAGCAGCGCCACCCACAGCAGCGGCGGCACCGCGAGTTGCACCACAGCAGTGGCCAGGTCCGGCAGCCGGTGGGCGAACGCGTTCGCGGCTGCGTAGAACACCGTCCACGCGAGCGCGACCATCCACGTCGAGACCCTCGCGAACCGGCTCATGCGCCCTGCCACCCCGCCTCCACGCCCGGCAGCGCCACGGCCGCCAGCCACGTCGAGACTTTGCCGAACCGGCTCATGCGGAATGCCGCCGCGAGGCAGCGGGGAGTCGGTGGGAGCTGCGTCGAGCCAGAAGCGCGGTCGCTCATGCTCCCTGCCACCCCGCTTCCAAACCTCGCCGCGGTGCGGCCGCCAGGTCCGTCGCCAGCGCGCGGCCTGAGCCCGTCAGGCGGTAGAGGTGGCGCGGTGGGCGGCCCGGGGACGTCTCCGTGTCCCACGTCGCCTGCAGCAAGCCCCGGTCAGCCAGCCGCACCAGGATCGGGTAGAGCGACCCCGGCTTCAGGTCCAGCTGCTGGCACAGCTCATAGCCATAACGCCACGTGGTGGGTTGGGCCGCCAAGGCCAGGAGCACAGAGGTGGTCTGGGGAGAGGGGCGCCGGCGACGGGTCGTCACGGCCGTAACTCTATATATTCAGAGTTACACCGTCAACGGACCCGTCGACTCCCGGACCGTCAGGTACGTCGGTAATACCGCCGTGCGGCGTTGCGGTTGCGGAGCCCGGTGGTCCAGGCGCGAGACCAGCAGCGACACCGCCATCCGGCCCGCCTGTTCGATCGGGGCCGTCAGGGTCGTCAGTGGTGGGTTGCTGAAGTCCGCGCCGAAGATGTCGTCGCAGCCCACCACGCTCAGATCACCCGGGACCCGGACGCCGCGCTCGCGCAGGCGCGTCAGCATGCCCAACGCGAACAAATCGTTGAACGCCACGCAGGCCGTCGCGCCGCTGTTGAGGACCGCGTCCGCCGCCGCTGTGCCCGAGGCGCGGCCCGGCGGGAACGGGCCCACGCGCTGGGCCCGCAGGTGGTGCCGCTCCAGTGCCGCCCGCATCGCCTGCCAGCGCGCCTGGTTCGACCATGACTGCGCCGGGCCCGACACGTAGACCACGTCGCGGTGGCCCAGGGAGACCAGGTGCTCGACCGCCTGCGCGATGCCCGCCGGCGTGTCGATCACGACGCTCGGTACGCCGCGGACGTTGCGGTTGACCGTCACCAGGGGGATGTCCGCCGCCAGGGCGACCAGCGCGCGGGCCGGCAGGCGCGACGCGCCCAGGATCGCGCCGTCCAGGGAACGGCGCATCGCGCGCAGCATCTCGACCTCGCGGTCCGCCGAGTCCTCGGTGTCGATCAGCAGGTGGGCGTAGCCGGCCGCCGTCAGCTGCTGCTGCGTGCCCCGGATCATGCCGAAGTAGAACGGGTTCGTGACGTCGGAGACGACCAGCGCGACCGTGCCCGTCCGGCCCGAGGCCAGCGCCCGCGCCGGAGGGTGCGGCACGTAGTCGAGCTCCCGCGCCGCCGCCTGGATCCGTTCCCGCGTGGCCGCGCTGACCCGCGACGGCCGGGACAGCGCGCGCGACACCGTCGAGACCGCCACGCCGGTCGCCGCGGCGATATCGGCGATCGTCACCTGCTGGCGTCGCCCCACGCGGGCCAGCCAACCAGAGGATGGCAACACATGGCAAACGGTTGTCACCCTCGAACCGGCGTGACTAGCGTCGGCCAACACGACCCATCGACCACCCCCACTCCCTCGCCGATCAAGGACCGAGGAGCACCTCATGGACAGACGAAAGTTCGTCGCGCTGACCGCGGCTCTGACGCTGGGTGCGGCGCTGACGGCCTGCGGCAACGACGACGGCGGCGATGCCGGCGACAACACCGGTGTCACGCTCACCATGCTCATGGGCGTCAACAACATCTACCCGGAACAGCAGCGGCAGTGGTTCGCCGAGGTCTCCGACAAGTTCAAGGCGGAGACCGGCGCCACCGTGCGGTTCGAGACGTTCGCCTCGGCGAACGACGAGCTGACGAAAATCCAGACGTCCGTCGTCGCCGGCCAGGGCCCGGACGTCTACGCGCTCGGCACGACCTTCACCCCGACGGCGTACGCGACGGGCGCCTTCGTCGAGCTCAAGGACGACGACTGGGCCAAGGTCGGCGGCCGCGAGCGGTTCCTGCCGGCCACCCTGGGCATCTCCGGGCCCGACAAGGACCACGAGGTCGGCATCCCGTTCGCCAGCCGGCCTTTCGTGATGGCCTACAACAAGGACATGCTCGCCG
>NZ_JBFAIU010000545.1:0-3279 GCF_040654855.1 Asanoa sp. NPDC050611 | reverse complement strand
AGGTGTTTGTTGGAGTTAAAACACACCAGGTATATAGAGGCCACAAACCCCCATACAACAACCCCCCCCCCCCCCCCGGCCCCCCCCCCCCCACCACAGTGGAGCCGCTAGCCGACCTGGTACGGCTCCGGGTTCTCGCGGCGCTCGTCCAGCTCGCGCTCGGTCTCGTCCGGCTCGCCCCAGTCGCGGCGCGACCACGGCAGGACACCCCAGAACCCGACGAAGAACAGGCCCGTGAACAGCGAGATGATCAGCGCGGCCGGCCAGGGCAGGACGTAGTCGGTGATCAGCAGGACCGACGCGACCATCGCGACGAGCATGAAGAACAGGCCGCCGGTGGCGACCTTGTGCGCGTACTTCACGAGCTCGGGCTTGCGGCCCTGCCGGAACAGCGCCCGGTGGAACGCGACCGGCGAGATGATCAGCGCGGTGGCGCACGCGGCCGCGATCAGCGCGACCACGTACACGTCCTTCTGGAAGGGCGTCGCCCGCGGGAAGCCGTTGCTGAACGGCAGCGTCAGCAGGAACGCGAACAGGATCTGCACGCCGGTCTGCGCGACCCGCAACTCCTGGAGCAGGTCGCTGAAGTTGCGGTCCCACCGTTGCTTCTCGGTCTCCCCGGTCATGCCGTCCCCTCCGCCGCCTGTGAATTCCAGGCACAGTTCCCGAACGGATTTCGCGTGAAACCTGCTCAGAACCGCCACGCGAGCCAGTCGCGGAGGTGCTCGGCCGTCTCGGCCAGCGGCGGCACCCCGGCAAGGGCGAGGACGACGACGGTGGTGACGGTGACGGCGAGGACCGTCAGGTCGACGACCAGCGTGTCGCCGTCCTCCAGCCGGACGAGCAGGACCAGGCCGATCGCCGCCCAGCTGACCAGCTGGAGAACGAGCGAGCTGGCCACCCACGCCACCCATTCGCCGACCGAGAACCCGACGTCCGTCGACACGGTGGTCAGCGTCGCGATGACGAGCCCGGACGCGGCCGCCGCGACGGTCTGGCCGGCGAGGACCGCCGCCCGGACCCGGCGTCCCCGGCGCAGCTCGGAGCGGTTCAGGTCCGCGGCGTGCGCGGCCAGCCGCGCGATCCGCTGCCGCAGCTCCGGCGAGGTCACCTCGTCGTAGGGCGCGTGCTGCCAGCGGCGCAGGCCCACCTCGCGCACGAAACGATCCCGGGCGTCGGCCGCGCCCGCGTTGTGCAGCCCGTCGGCCACCGCGGACACGCGGTCGGCCGGGCACCGCGCCGCGGCGTCCACGAGCAGGTCGACGGTGCCCGGGCGACGGGCGATCGCCGCGACCGACGCGCTCACCTCGCGCCACGTGCGCCGGTGGAGGTCTCCAACCAGCGCCCGACCGAGGCGGCCGTCGGCGAGTCCCCGCACCACTTCGGCCAACGGCTCCACCGCGAGCCGGAGCGCGAGGACGCGCACGAGGCGGTCGGCCAGGTCCGGCCGGTCGGCGTCGAGGTCGTGCAGCAACGCCACGACCTCGGCCGCCGGCCACCGCGTCACCCGGGCCATGAGCCGTGGCGCGTGCCGGCGATGGTCGGCGTCGGCGACGCGCAGGATCGTGGTGAACTCGGCGCGGCCGCGTGACTCGGCCGCGTCCAGCGCCACCGTCAGCGACCGGCCGTCGTCGAGGTCGGCCAGGGCCGCCACGAGCGCGGCGACCTGGCCTGCCGCCCGCCGCGCGGTCGCACCGCGCACCGCGGTGTCGGCGTCGTCGTCGGCGCCGCCGGCCCGCAGACCCGTCGCGAGCGCCGCGACGCGGTCCGTGCCCAGTTCGTCGGCGGAGCCGAGCACCCGGTCCGCGACCCGGCCACCACCGGCCCGACGCAACGCCGTGACCAGCAGCGCGATGTCGCCCGCCGGTCGCAGGCGCCCCCCGGCCAGCACGGCGGTGACCACCGGGTCGGCCGCACCGACCAGCAACTCCGTGACCTCGTCGGGGGTGCTGGTCCGGCCGGCCTCCACCAGCGCCGGTCGGCGACCGTCCACAGCCGGGAGGCTAGCCGCTGCACCGCCGGGCGCGCGTACCCGTGGAAAATGATCTGGTGCTGCCCGACGAACCCGACCTGCCGATCCGCCGCGTGCTGCCGGCGGTACGCGCGGCGCTCGACGCGCACGGCAGCGCCGTCCTGGTGGCACCACCGGGCACCGGCAAGACCACCCTCGTGCCGCTCGACCTGGCCGGCCACGGCAACGTGCTGGTCGCCGAGCCGCGCCGGCTCGCGACGCGGGCGGCCGCCCGGCGGATGGCTTCGCTCGTGGGGTCGCGGGTCGGGGGCTCGGTCGGGTACGCGGTGCGCGGCGACCGGCGGACCTCCGCGGACACGCGGGTCGAGGTGGTGACCACCGGGCTGCTGGTCCGGCGGCTCCAGCACGATCCGGCGCTCGACGGCGTCGACACCGTGATCCTCGACGAGTGTCACGAGCGGCACCTGGACTCCGACCTCGCGTTGGCGTTCTGCGTCGACGTGCGCGCCAACCTGCGTCCCGACCTGCGGCTGTTGGCCACGTCGGCGACCGCGGACACCGCGCGCCTGGCCGCCCTGCTCGGGCCGACCGTGACCGCCGACGACGCGCTGCATCCGGTCGAGGTGGTCTGGGCGCCGCCCGCGAAGGTGGATCCGCCGCACGGGTCGCGGGTGGACCCGCGGCTGCTCGACCACGTTGCGGCAACGACCCGGCGGGCGTTCCGCGAGCGGACCGGTGACGTCCTGGTGTTCCTGCCCGGGGCGGGCGAGATCGGCGCCGTCGCGCGGCGGTTGGTCGACCTGCCGGTGCGGTCACTGCTCGGGCGGCAGGACGCGGCCGCACAGGACGCGGTGCTGCGGCCCTCGGAGACGCGCCGGATCGTGCTCGCGACGGCGGTGGCGGAGAGCAGCCTCACGGTGCCGGGTGTACGGGTCGTCGTCGACGCGGGTCTGGCCCGCGTGCCGCGCACCGACCACGCGCGCGGACTCGGTGCGCTCGTCACGGTGCCGGTGTCGAAGGCGGGCGCCGAGCAGCGGGCCGGGCGGGCCGGGCGGGAGGCGCCGGGGACCGTCTACCGCTGCTGGTCGGAGGCGGCCCACGACCGGCTGCCGGCGCGGCCCGAGCCGGAGATCGCGGCCGCCGACCTGACCGGGTTCGCGCTCGACCTGGCGTTGTGGGGTGCGCCGGACGGCTCGGGGCGACACCGCCGGCGCTGCCGAGGCAGCGCCGGCCCTGGTGGGCGATGTCGCAGCGGGTGATCAGCGGCTGCAACGGGCCCAGCTCGTGCGCGACCAGCAGCACGGTGG
>NZ_JBFAIU010000544.1:0-3295 GCF_040654855.1 Asanoa sp. NPDC050611 | reverse complement strand
ATGAGCTCGTCGACCTTGCTGAGGTCGAAAGTGACGTGGCTCTCCGAGGAGTGGCCGCCCGGCGGCAGGTCCCAAGGCCCGGAGCGCGGCCACCAGGGCCACCAAGCCAAGCAGCGCGGGCACCAAGGCCGGCAGCGCGGGCACGGCCGCGAAAGGCCGGGCCACCACGCCACGGCCGCCGCTGCGCCGCAAGCCGCGCGCGAACCTCAAGCTCGCCGACCCGAACCGGCGCCTGCGCCTCGGCGCGTTCCTCGCGCTGGCCATGTTCGCCGGCATCGGCATCCGGCTCATCACGCTGCAGGTCATGCCGACGCCCGCGTACGCGGACGGCGGCCTCCAGGACCGGCTGCGCAGCGTCACCCTGTTCGCGTCCCGGGGCGGCATCTACGACCGGTCCGGCGTGCCGCTCACCCACAGCGTCGAGGCGCGCTACGTGTACGCCGACCCGACGCTGATCGAGAACCCGGCCGACGCCGCGGCCAAGCTGTCCCCGCTGCTCGGCGTCGCGCGCTCCGACCTCGAGGACCGGATGGCCCGGCGGAAGCTGCCGACGGGCGTGCAGTCGACGTTCGCGTGGCTGGCCCGCGGTGTGCCGATCGACAAGGCCAACCAGGTGATGGCGCTCAACATCAAGGGCATCGGCATCGAGCACGACGAGCGCCGGGAGATCCCGGGCGCCGACCTGGCCGCGAACCTCATCGGCATCACGGGCGAGGACCTGACCGGGCTGGAGGGCCTCGAGGCCAAGTACGACGACGTGCTGCGCGGCACCAACGGCAAGCACCGGTTCGAGTTCGGCAACGACGGCTCGTACACCCCGATCCCCAATGGTTACAGCGAGGTCGTGCCGGCCAAGCCGGGCAGCTCGCTGAACCTGACCATCGACCGCGACCTTCAGTACGAGGTCCAGCGCTCGCTGAGCGCCAACGTGCGGGCGAAGCGGGGCACCGTCGGGGCCGCCGTCGTGCTCGACATCAAGACCGGCGAGGTGCTGGCGCAGGCGAGCCAGCCGACCTACAACGCGGCCGACTGGGAGAAGTACCCGCCCGTCGACCGCGAGGACGCGGCGACCTCGTTCGTCGTCGACCCGGGCTCGGTGCACAAGGCGATCATCTTCGGCGCGGGCCTCGAGGAGGGCGTGATCACCCCGCGGACCGTCTGGCGGATCCCGTCGACGATCCAGAAGGCGGACATCACGTACGCGGACACGCATCCGGCCGGCAACAAGAAGATGTCGATGGCCGGCGCGCTGGCGTACTCGTCGAACGTCACGACGATCAAGATCGCGGACCGGCTCGGACCGCAGAAGGTGTACGACTACCAGCTCAAGTTCGGTCTCGGTAAGCCGACCGGCGAGGGCATCCCGGGCGAGGCGTCCGGCCGGGTGCTGCCGCCGGACGAGTGGAACGGCTCGTCGCCGGGCTCCATCCCGATCGGGCACAGCGTCGACGTGACGCCGCTGCAGATGGCCGCGGTCTACGCCGCGATCGCGAACGACGGCAAGTGGATCCAGCCGCACCTGATCAAGGACACCGTCGCCGCCGACGGCAACCGGGTGGCACCGCCCGCGCCGGAGACCCGCCAGGTGATCAGCCCGCAGTCCGCGAGGGACCTGCGGTACCTGATGGAGGCCGTGACCACGGTCCCCGACGCGACCGGCGTCAACGGGCGGATCAAGGGCTACCGGGTGGCCGGCAAGACGGGCACGGGCAAGCGCGTGGTCGACGGAAAGTACGCGGACGGCGACGTCGCGTCGTTCATCGGCATGGCACCGGCGGAGGCGCCGCGGTACGTGGTCGCGGTCTTCGCGTTCACGCCCGGCGGCGGTGGCGGCGACGTGGCGGGGCCGGCGTTCCGGGAGATGATGCAGTACACGCTGCAGCACTACCGCGTGCCGCCGAGCACCAAGGCGGCGCCCAAGTACACACCGTTCCCGTAGATCAGCGTGGGTATGCGGAAGCGGGACACCGACCGGGTAGGGTCTGACGCCGTGCCCGGCAATCCGCGCCCAAGCGCCGTCGCTCCCGTCCGGCTCGCCGACCTGGCGGCCCTGGTCGCAGCGGTGGCACCCGCGCCCGACGTCGAGGTGACCGGGATCACCCACGCCAGCGGCGAGGTGCGGCCCGGCGATCTCTACGCCGCGCTGCCCGGCGCCCGGCGGCACGGCGCCGAGTTCGTGCCCGCCGTCGCCGCGGCCGGCGCGGTCGCGGTGCTGACGGACCCGGCCGGCGCCCCCGCGGCCGCCGCGGCGGGGCTGCCGGCGATCGTGGTCGACGATCCCCGCGAGGCGCTGGGTCCGGTCGCCGCGGCCGTCTACGGCGACCCCACGGCCGGTCTGGTGGTCATCGGCATCACCGGCACCGCGGGCAAGACCTCGACCGCCTACCTGGTCGAGTCCGGGCTGCGCGCGGCCGGCCACGTGACCGGGCTGATCGGCACCGTGGAGACCCGGCTCGGCGACCTCGTCATCGACAGCGTGCGCACCACGCCCGAGGCGACCGACCTGCACGCGCTGCTGGCCGCCGCCCGCGAGCGCGGCGTGACGGCCGTGGTCACGGAGGTGTCCAGCCACGCCCTCGCGATGGGTCGGGTCGGCGGCGTGCGCTTCGCCGTCGGCGGCTACACCAACTTCGGCCAGGACCACCTGGACTTCCACGCCGACCGCGACGACTACTTCGCCGCCAAGGCCAAGCTCTTCGACGGGCGCTGCCGGGTCGAGATCCTCAACTTCGACGACCCGGCCCTGCTGCCGCTGCGCAAGCCCGCGACGGTGACCTACTCGGCCGCCGGCGACCACGCCGCGACCTGGTGGGCCGACGGGGTGGTCGACGCGGGCTACGGGCAGGCGTTCACCGCGCACGGCCCCGGCGACGTGGCCGTGGACGCCGGCGTCGCGCTGCCGGGCCTGCACAACGTCGCCAACGCGCTGCTCGCCGTGGCGTCCCTGGTGGCGGTCGGGGTCGACCCCGGGACCGCCGCCGCCGGCGTGGCCGCGTGCCGGGGCGTGCCCGGCCGGCTCGAGGTGGTCGAGGCGCCGGGCCCGGTGCTCGGGGTCGTCGACTACGCGCACAAGCCCGACGCGATCGTCGCGGCGCTGCGCGCCCTGCGCGCCCGGGCGGAGTCCCGCGGCGGCCGGCTGATCTGCGTGATCGGCGCCGGCGGCGACCGCGACCGGGGCAAGCGCCCGCTGATGGGCGCGGCCGCGGCCGAGGGCCCGAGGGCGCCGGGATCCTCGGCATGCGCGAGCGGGCGATGCTCGTCGGCGCGGAGTTGGCTCTCGGTTCCGCCATCGGTG
>NZ_JBFAIU010000543.1:0-3318 GCF_040654855.1 Asanoa sp. NPDC050611 | reverse complement strand
GGTAAGCCGCCGCCTCCGTCGAGTCGAGGCCGACCGTGCCCGCCAGCCGCGCCAACTCGGCGTGCGAGCCCACGTCCAATCTCGTTCCCGGCGGGGTCGTAGGCGACCAACGTGCCGTGGGCGAGGCTGGCGGAGCGGAACGAGAAGACCCGGCCCGCCGCGTAGCGGTCGATGAGCGGGATCTCGCGTGGTTGGCCGCCCGGCGCCGACCGGTATTCCAGGCGCGCGACCGCCGGGCCGACCACGCCGTTGACGCGGACCTTCGTCTTCTCCGCGACGACACCGAACCGGATCGACATACCGCCGATGAAGGCCGCGCAGGTCGACTCGTCGCGGCAGACGTAGAAGTAGCGGGGGTTGGTCGTGTCGGCCAGCCGGTAGGCCTTGAACGTCGGGTCGGCCGAGGCCGGCAGCGGTTGCAGGGCGACAATCGCGACCGCCACCGTCGCCGCTCCCGCCACGGTCCAGCGCCGGGCCGTGCGATGGGCGGCCACCGCCGCGCCGAAGCCGGCGACGCAGATCCCGACCGTGCCCAGGGCGCGGGCGTTCTCCAGCATGAACTGCACGCCAGGGGTGAACGAGACGTCCGCGAGCACGACGCCCAGCGACAGGACCATGGCGGCGAGCAGGGCGACGCCGGCCGTCCTGTGCACCGCGCCGTGCGTGCCGATCAGCAGCATCGCGGCCAGCACCGGCCAGAGCTGGTGGTGGGTCCACGACACCGGCGACGCGGCCACGGTGGCACAGCCGATGAGCACCGCCGCCTTGATGGGGTGTCCATCGTGGAACAGCGCCCGGGCCCGCAGCAGCGCGACGAGGCAGATCACCGCGACCAGCGATGCCCAGACCACCGGGAGGGCCGGCTGCGGCACGCCCACCCGCAGCAGCATGCCCTGCACCGACTGGTTGCCCAGCGAGGCCAGGTTGCCGATCCGGGACGTCTCCAGCATCGTGCCGGTCCAGTAGCCCCAGCTCTCGGCCGGCAGCACCACCGCCGCGACGGCCGCGGCTCCCCCGAACGTCGCCAGGGCCCGGCCGGCGTCCCGGTAGCGGCCGACGGCCAGGAAGTAGACCACGAACAGCAGCGGGGTGAGCTTGACGGCGGCGGCGAGCCCGACCAGACAACCGCGGTAGCGGGCCGGCGTCAGGCCCATCGCGTCGACCAGCGCGAGCAGCACCACGAAGACGCTCACCTGGCCGAAACGCAGGTTGCTCTGCGCGGGCGCGGACAGCAGCAGCCCGCAGGCGACGGCCGCGACCAGGTCGGGCCGACCCCGACCGACCGCTGCGGCGATCGCCGCGAGCGCGGCCACGGTCGCGACCAGCCACAGTGGCTGGAGCAAGCCTTCGGGCACGGCCACGATCGGGCTCAGTACCAGCGCCGCGAACGGCGGGTAGGTGAACGGCCCGCCGTTCTCGGCGACGTACCCGTAGAGCGGTTTCCCATCCCACAGATGCTGGATCGCGCCGTAGTAGATGTGCAGGTCCGACAGCCGGTCCGGACGCCGCAGCACGAGCACACACGAGACCACGGCCACCACGCCGAACACGATCCACAGCAGCATCGCCCGGCGGGCCGGATTCCCCATGCGGAGCAATGTAGCGACTTACCATGGACGAAGTACGGCGCGCCGCGGTGACCGATGACCCTTCAGGAATCGAGAAGGCCGATGGCGGAACCTTTCTATGCCTCCAAGACCGAGTACGTCGACCGTGCGTTGCTGGGCTTCGCGCGTGATCATGCCGACGTGGTGGAGCTGTCCACCGATCCCGTGTTCGTGCGGTCCGTCGACCGCGATCCGCGGCGGCAGGTCGGGCTGCTCTCCGGCGGCGGGTCCGGCCACGAGCCGATGCACGTCGGTCTCGTCGGCCGCGGGATGCTCGACGCCGCCGCGCCCGGCCGGGTGTTCACCTCACCCCACAACCGGCAGGTGTACGAGGGCAGCCGGGCCGCCGCCGGCCCCGGTGGCGTGCTGCACATCGTCAAGAACTACACCGGTGACCGGATCAACTTCGGGATCGCCGCCGAGCGGCTGCGGCACGACGGCATTCCGGTCGCGCGCGTGCTCGTCGACGACGACGTCGCCACGGAGAGTCAGCAGACCGCGACCGGGCGGCGCGGCACCGGGGCTACCGTGCTCACCGAGAAGCTGCTCGGCGCGGCCGCCGACCGCGGTGCGAGCCTCGACGAGCTGGTGGCCCTTGGCGAGACGCTGGTCGGCCGGTCGCGCAGCATCGCGGTCGCGTCGCTGGCGCAGACGTCGCCCGTGACCGGCCGGCCGGGCTTCGACCTCGAACCCGGGCAGCTCGAGTACGGCGTCGGCATCCACGGCGAGCGCGCCCAGCACACGATCCCCCGGCCGCCGCTGGAGGAGCTGGTCGGCCGCATGGTCGACGACGTGGTCAACCACCTGCCCAGCGGGCGGTCCGTGTTCCTGTTCGTCAACGGGCTCGGCGGCACGACCTACATCGAGCTCTACAACGTGTTCGCGGAGGCCGTCGACGCGCTGGCCACCCGGGACATCGCCGTGGAGCGCAGCCTCGTCGGGCCGTACACGCCGGCGCTCGACATGAAGGGCTTCTCCATCACGATGACCATGCTCGAGCCGTCGGACGAGACGCACCCGTCCGACGGTTGGACCGCGTTGTTCGACGCGCCGGCGTGGACCGCCGGGCTGCGGAAGTGAGGCCGCGTCATGTTGATGAACCTCTACCTGGACGCGACCGAGCAGGCGTACGCCGAGCTGACGCGCCTGGACCAGGTGGCCGGCGACGGTGACTACGGCGACAACCTGCGCGAAGGCCTGCGCGGCGCGGTGGCCCGCATCCCCGACGACGCCGACCTGGCCGGCGAGTTCGAGACCGCCGCCACCTACTTCCTCGACGAGGTCGGCGGCACCAGCGGCCCGTTGATCGGCCTGCTCTTCAACGACGTGGGCGCCAGCCTCGACCGGGGCGGCGACGGCGACGCCGCGCTGGTGGCCGGGCTCGACGCGGGCACCGCCGCGATCTCGCGGGTCGGTGAGGCCAAGGTCGGCGACCGGACGATGCTGGACTGCCTCGGCCCGACCGTCGACGACATGCATGCCGCGAAGCCGCCGGTGAACTGGACGATGGTGGCAAACCAGGCATTCGACCACGCCCGGGCGACCGCCGAGCTGTCGCCGCGGATGGGTCGGGCCTCGTACGTCGGCGAGCGCGCGGTCGGGACGCCCGACGCCGGCGCGATGGGCATGGCGCTGCTGTTCTGGGCCCTCGCGGTCTACCGCGACCCGGCCAGCCGGGGGCAGTTACCGGACCCCGGGCACCTGATGTGAC
>NZ_JBFAIU010000542.1:0-3327 GCF_040654855.1 Asanoa sp. NPDC050611 | reverse complement strand
GCGCACACGATACTGGGTATGCAGGTATTCGGATAGACCGCTATGCGGTGATCACCCGGACCCCGGCGGCGTGGACGCCGGTGGCGACATCGTCGGCCACGCCGCGGGACAGCGTCGCCCGCAGCGGGCCGGCGAACAGGTAGGCGTCGTGGTCGCCGACCAGGATCCGCCGGCGCACGTCCGGCAGCGGAACCGCGCTGATCGGCACGTCGCCCCAGGTCACGTCGCTGGGGGCGAAGCGGGCCAGCCGGTCCGCGAGCGCGGTCGCGGTGGCCGGGTCGTCGGCGGCGACCGCGACCAGGCGGCCGGCCGGCACGGTCAGGCCGCTGGCCGGGTCGTGCAGGTCGGCCGGGCCGGTCGGCGCGCTCGCGGGCGGGTCGGCGGCGTGCTCGTCAGGCTCGACCCGGAGCAGCGCGATGATCCGGCGGGCGGCGACCCGGCCACGGATCACGTCGTGCGCGCTGCCGAGCAGCATCCAGCACGGGGTGGTGAGCATCGCGACGTAGCCGTACACGCCGACCATCTCACCGATCGTGATCTGGCCGGCGGCGGCCATCCGCGCCGCGAGCCAGACGACGAGCGCGAGGAAGAACGCCGGGATTGCGATGGCCAGCCCCTCGATCCAGCTGTTCACCGCGGCCACCCGGTAGCCCTCGGTGCGCAGCTTGGCCGACTGCCGGTCGTAGCGGTCCGCGAACAGCCCCCGCCCACCGACGCCGGCGAGCACCCGCAGGCCGGCGACGATGTCGGCGGCGCGCGCGGTCAGCGCACCCTGCCGGCGGCGGTAGTCGGTCTCCACCCGCTCCAGGCGGCGCAGCAGCGGCGAGATCACCGTGACCACGCCGGGCACGCCGACGAGCACGAGCACCGCGAGCAGCGGGTCGGTGGCCCACAGCACGACGGCGACCACGGCGTACGCGATCACCGCACCGATGCCCGGGCCCATGAACGTGAGGACGTGCGAGACGTAGCTGATGTCGCGGCCGCTGACGGTGGCGACCTCGCCCGCGTCGAGCCGGCGGGGCAGTGCGGCTCCGGTGCGCGCGAGATGGCGCAGGGTGACCTCGGCCGAGCGGGCCGTGGCGTCCTCGCGTACGAACGTCATCGTGCGGTGCCGCATGATGCCGAGCCAGGCCATCAGCAGCCCGGACACCACGATGGCACCGACCCAGGCCAGCAGCGCCGGTGTGTCGTGGGCGCGCAGGCCGTCGTCGACGGCGCGGGAGACGAGGTACGGACGCACGGCGAGGCCGACCATCCAGAGGGTGCCGAACAGGGCACCGCGCAGGATCCGCCACGGCTGGCTGCGGGTCAGCCACCAGATGTAGCGGAACGGTCCCCGTGTGTCGGGCACCCCGGGATCGGCATGGGGGATCTGCGGGGGCACGAGGTTCAACCTACCTTTGCCCGCTGTTCCGCCTCACGCAGATTTCTGCCAGGATCATATCCAAGCATTGAAGTATTTCTTCATATGACTGGAGGTCCGTGTATGAAGCACCGGTGGTGGCGCCTGCTCGGCGCCGCGTGCGTGGCGTTCCTGCTGCTGCCGTCCGCGCCCGCCCTCGCGGCGCCGACGTTCAAGGTGCCGTTCCCCTGCGGGCAGGCGTGGTCGGGACAGACCCGCACCGACCACAGCCCGGCCAACGCCGTCGACTTCAACCGCACCAACGACGACGGCGACCCGGTCGTGGCCAGCGCGCCGGGCACGGTCGACGTGGTCACCAACCTGGGCAACACCAGCTACGGCCGGTACGTCCGGATCAACCACGGTGGCGGATACACCAGCTACTACGCCCACCTGAGCGGGTTCAACGTGTCGGTCGGGCAGTCGGTGGGCTACGGCTCGGTGATCGGCTACGTCGGCACGAGCGGCAACTCGACGGGCCCGCACCTGCACTACGAGCAGCGCCTCAACGGCTCGGCGGTGCAGGTCCGCTTCAACGGCGCGCTGGCGCTGTACTGGGGCACGCGGACCTACACGAGCGACAACGGCTGCGCCGGCGGCACGGGCACCGGGACCGTGAACACCGCGGGCTCGCCGCTGACCGTCCGGTCCGGCCCTGGCACGTCGTACGCCTCGGTGGGCACGGTCGCCGACGGCGCCCGGGTGACGATCCAGTGCCAGACCAACGGCACGTCGGTGTCCGGCACGTACGGCACGAGCACCATCTGGGACCGGATCGGCTCTGGCCGCTTCATCTCGGACGCCTACGTCTACACGGGCTACGACGGCTTCATCCCGGGCGTACCCCGCTGCTGACCGCCCGTCGCGTCGCGGAGGGGACCTCCGTCGGTCCCCTCCGTGACAGCCGGCGTTACCGTCAGGAGAAGGCGGGAGGCCGACATGGACGGTGTGACGATCGCCCTGGTCGTGGCGGCGGTGCTGGTGGTGGGCGCCGTGGGCGTGTTACTCCGGCGCCGGCGGTCGGCGCGCCGGGCTGCCGCGGATCCGCTGGCCGCCGGCCGGGACGCCATTTGCGGCATGGTGCGCCACCAGCAGCAACAGGCCAAGGGGAGCATCCGCGGCCACGGTCTCGGCCAGAACAGCGGCTTCACCGACCCCGGCACCGGGTTCTGACCGGCGACCGGTGACTAGGCCAGGCGCGCGGGGACCACGGCCCGATAGAGGCCGCGGCCCGTGGAACTCCTCGAGCACGCCGCCCCGGACAGCTGCGGGGCAGGCTATCCAGATCAGGCAAACAGCTCGCGCAGCACCCGGATCGTGCGGATCGCGTCCTCGACGCCACCTCCGTCGTGGTCGTTGTAGGGCCAGACGGTGATGTCGTGCGGGCCGGCCCAGACGTTGTGTGCGGCGTACACAGTGGATGGTGGGCAGATCGGGTCCATCAGCGCGACCGAGAACGAGCCGCGGCAGGAGGCCCGGCGGGCGAACGACGTGCCGTCGAAGTAGGCCAGCGTCGCGAACGCCCGCGCGGTCTTCGTCCGGTGGGTGGCGCACCAGCGCACGATCTCGGCGTACGGGTTGGCGTCGGTGATCTCGGTCGCCCGCTTGAACGCCGACAGGAACGGCACGTGCGGGATCGCCGCGGCGATGTCGGCGCGCAGGCCGGCCACCGCGACCGACAGGGCGCCGCCCTGGCTGCGGCCGGTGACCGCGATCCGGCTCGCGTCGACGTCGGGGTGCGCCGCGGCGGCCTCGACCGCCCGGTACGCGTCGACGTAGAGCCGGCGGTAGTAGTAGTCGTGCGGGTCCAGGATGCCCCGGGTGACGTAGCCCGGCACGGCATGACACCCGACAAGTTCAACCAGCGCGCGTGGGAGGCCGGGCTCGTCGACGGCAAGGCGTACGCGATCCCGATCGACACC
>NZ_JBFAIU010000541.1:0-3340 GCF_040654855.1 Asanoa sp. NPDC050611 | reverse complement strand
AGCGCCGGCAGGTCTGCGCCCGGCACCCAGTCCACCCAGGTCACCGACGTGTTAGCGGCGGCCGCCGCGCGGCAGGCCGCGTACTCCTGACCCGTAGCCTTTGTGACACCTGCTGTGCAAGCGGTCGGCGGCGAGGCGCTCCGCCGATGACAGGTCGGCCGGCGTAGCCGATGGCGGCCGGTTGCCGGCCGCCATCAGACGCTGTCCGCGAAGATTCGGTGCGGTTGGCCTCCTTCCCCGAATCAGCGGGCCACAATCCTGTTGAATCCACTAGGCCGCCGAGGCGACCATGCCGTGCGGGTCGAGCACGTACTTCCGGGCCGCGCCCTCGTCGAACTCCGCGTAGCCGCGCGGCGCCTCGCCGAGCGGGATCGGTGTCGCGTTGACGTTCTTCGCGATCGACACCCGGTCGTTGAGGATGGCCATCATGAGCTGGCGGTTGTAGCGCATCACCGGGCACTGGCCCGTGACGAACGAGTGCGACTTGGCCCAGCCGAGGCCGAGCCGGATGGAGAGCGAGCCCTCCTTCGCCGCCTCCTCGCGCGCGCCCGGGTCGCCGGTCACGTAGAGCCCCGGGATGCCGAGCGCGCCGCCGGCCCGGGTCAGGTCCATCAGCGAGTTGAGCACCGTCGCCGGGTGCTCGACCTGTGCGTTCTCGCCGTGTCCACGGGCCTCGAACCCGACCGCGTCGACGCCGCAGTCCACCTCGGGCGTGCCGAGGATCTCCTCGATCTGGTCCTTCGGCTCGCCGGCCGAGACGTCGACGGTCTCGCACCCGAAGCTGTGCGCCTGCTCGAGCCGTTCCTTGTTGAGGTCGCCCACGATCACCGTGGCCGCACCGAGCAGCTGCGACGCCGTGGCGGCGGCCAGCCCGACCGGTCCCGCGCCGGCGACGTAGACGGTCGACCCGGTGGTGACGCCGGCGCTGAACGCGCCGTGATAGCCGGTCGGGAAGATGTCCGACAGCATGGCCAGGTCCAGGATCTTCTCCATCGCCTGGTCCTTGTCCGGGAACACCAGCAGGTTCCAGTCGGCGTACGGCACGAGCGCGTACTCCGCCTGGCCGCCGATCCAGCCACCCATGTCCACGTAGCCGTAGGCGGACCCCGGCCGTTCCGGGTTGACGTTGAGACAAACGCCGGTCTTGCCGGTCTTACAGTTGACGCACCGTCCACAGGAGATGTTGAACGGCACCGACACCAGGTCGCCGACCTGGACGTACTCGACGTCCGGACCCTTCTCGACGACCTCGCCGGTGATCTCGTGCCCGAGGATCAGGCCGGCCGGCGCGGTGGTGCGGCCGCGGACCATGTGCTGGTCACTGCCGCAGATGTTGGTCGCGACGCACTTCACGATCGCCGCGTGTGGAAGCTGACGGCCGACGTTGTCAGGGTGTACGCCAGGCCCGTCCTTCAGTTCGAACGTCGGGTAGTCGACATCTTGCACCTCGACCTGACCCGGCCCTAGGTAGGCGACGCCTTTGTTGCCTGTCATGACATTGCTCCGATCCGATGGGTCGGCGCGCACGGCAGCAGAGTGGGTCGGCGGGCCGCACTGGTCCACGCCGATCGGCGCGGCGCCGCCGCGCGTGCCTGTTCGGCGGGTTACCGAACGCGTTCCCCGTCGCCGGAGAAAGAAACCCGTTAGAACCCGGCGAGCAGATCGCCCGTGAGATCGCGCAGGCGGCGGCGGTAGGCCGGGTCGTACACCTCCTGCGCGGCGCGGGCCTCCGTGCCGCCGTCGAAGTAGCGGCCCGTCAACCCGGCCAGGGCCGGATCGTCGACCAGGCGGCGGGTGGCGGCCACACCCTGCTCGAGGGTGTCGACCACGTCCATCCCTGAGCGCCTCGACATGCTGGTCGGCATGTACGACGCCGGGTGGACGCTGTTGACCGTGATGCCTGGGAGGTCGTGGGCGAGGTCGATGGTGTGGCTGATCAAGGCCAGCTTCGCACGGCAGTACGCGGCGACGTCGGTGTAGTCGCGGGTGAACTGCGGGTCGTCGAAGTCCATCGGCTGCTGGCCGATCGAGGCGACGTTGACGATCCGGGCGGCGTCCCCGGCGTGCAGCAGCGGCAGCAGTTCCCGGGTGAGCAGCACGGGTGCGAGATAGTTGACCGCGAGCCGCAGTTCATGGCCGTCGGCCGTGACCTGGCGCGTCCGCCCGTCGACGTGGAAGCCGATGCCGGCGTTGTTGACCAGCACGTCGAGCCGGTCGTACTTGCCGGCGACCTCGGCCGCCAGGCGCTTGACCTCGGCGAGCGACGCGAAGTCGGCCTGGAACGGCGTGCCGCCGGTCGCGGTCGCCACGTCGGCGAGCCGGCCGGCGTCGCGGCCGTGCAGGAGCAGCTCGTGCCGGCCGCTCGCGGCCAGCTCAACCGCCAGGGCACGGCCCAGGCCGTCCGAGGCGCCGGTGATCAGGATGCGTGACATGCGACCGACGCTAGGCCGCCCACCTATCGGGCAACCAATAGAATTGACGTGGTGACCACAAGGAATGCTGATAGCTCGGCGCTGGACCTCACCCAGCTCCGGACGTTCCTCGCGGTCTACCGCTCCGGCTCGCTGACCGCGGCGGCCCGCCGGCTCGGTCTGGCCCAGCCCACGGTGACCGCCCAGGTCAGGGCCCTCGAGGAGCGGCTCGACCGCCAGCTGTTCGAGCGGTTGCCGCGGGGCGTGGCGCCGACGCCCGCCGCCGACGACCTGGCCGCGCGCGTCTCTGCGCCGCTGGACCAGCTCGCCATGGTCGCCGAGCGCGACGATGCCGCGCCGGCCGAGCCGGTGCGCCTGGCCGGCCCGGCGGAGATGCTGGCCGTGCGGGTCATGCCGGTCGTCGCGCCACTGGTCGCGGCCGGCATCCGGCTGCGGGTGTCGACCGGCCTGGCCGAGGACCTGCTCGACGGCCTGCGCGCCGGCCGCTTCGACCTGGTCCTGCCGGCCGTCCGCCCGCGGGGGCGGTCCGTGGTCGCCACGACGTTGATGGACGAGGAGTTCGTGCTGGTGGGCGCGCCGGCCTGGCAGCACGTGGCCGACCCCGGCGCCGCTCCCTTGATCAGCTATGCGGCGGACCTGCCGATCCTGCGCCGTTACTGGCGCCACGTGTTCGGGCGCCGGCTGACCGCGGAGCCCGCACTCGTGGTCCCGGACCTGCGTGCGGTGCTGGCGGCCACGGTGGCCGGCGCGGGCGTCACGGTGCTGCCGAGCTATCTGTGCGCGGCGGAGCTGGCGGCCGGCACGCTGGTGCCGCTGCTGGAGCCCGACGAACCGCCCATCACGGCTCGACCCCGGCCAAGCGGATCCAGGAGAAGTACAAGGGCGCGCAGCTGCAGCTCTTCGACGCC
>NZ_JBFAIU010000540.1:0-3343 GCF_040654855.1 Asanoa sp. NPDC050611 | reverse complement strand
CGTGGACCCTCGACAACCCCGCCTACCGCTGGTTCGGCTCGGGGACCACGGCCCGCGGAACGTGTCCCAGGCGCGGGTCATCCGCTTCACCTGGCCGGCGGTGAACTGATACATGCAGACGTCGTCGGTGTAGTCCATGAAGTTGTGGATCGGGTCGAGCCCGGGCGCGGTGCAGGTGTCGGCGCCGGTCGGGCAGCCGAACTGCGCGTCGGCCTCGGCCGGCGTGTCGGCGACGTGGTCGCCCTTGCCCTCGCAGCCGTTCTCGAACGTGTGCATGAGGTTGAGCCAGTGGCCGACCTCGTGCGTGGCGGTGTCACCCTCGTTGTAGGGCGCCTCGATGCCGCCGGGCAACGACTCGGAGAGGATGACGGCACCGTCGTACTTGTTGAACTTCCGCTCCGGATAGGTGGCCCAGCCGAGCAGCCCGGGGTCGATCAGCCCGACGTAGATGTTGAGCGTCTCCGGCCCACCCTCACGCAGCTTGCGCTTCATCTGCACCTCGGCCGGCGTCTCGACGAGAATCGGCGACCAGTCGGGGTTGACGACGCGGTTGACCTTCTTGAGCTTGAACTGGAACGGCGCGGCCGCCCCACCGGTGAACCCGCCGTACGCCTGGTTGAGCACGTTGATCTGCGCATCGATCATCGACCGCGGAATGTTGCCGGTCGCCCGCGTGCCGTCCTCGGACACGACATGCACGACCACCGGGATCGTGATCTTCCTCCGCGCGGCGACCCGCTCGTCGGCAACCCCACCACCCTTGGCGGCGGCCGCGGCAGCGAACTCAGCCTCGGCCGCGGCGACCTCGGCCGCGGACAGGTCGTTGGGGTCCTGCCGCTGCGCGGCACCCTTCTTCACCTTGAGATCGACGTGGCTGCCGCCGCCGCCGACACAAACCTCGCCCGAGCCGGCCGCGTTGGCGGCGGGCGTGGCAACCGCTGCACCCCCGACCCCGAGCGCGAGCGCGAGCGCGGCCCCGGCGGTGCCGGCCGCCCGAAGCGCCCAACGTGTTCCGTGAAGCGTCATTGCTCACCTCTTCCTCCCCGTGGAACAGATGTGAGGGAGGTTACCGATGAGCATGTTGGGAAGGAACGGCCCGAAACCCTGCGCTTGCCCTAGTCGCGCCCCTCACCGCAGGGGGTTGGTGCGCAGCCTGCGGTGATTGGGTAGAGTGGTCCCGCCGCGGGTGTAGTTCAATGGCAGAACATCAGCTTCCCAAGCTGACAGTGCGGGTTCGATTCCCGTCACCCGCTCGTCCCTGGGTCCCCCTTTGTCCGCAGTTGGCGCGGACATGGGGGACTCGGCATATCTGCTCCGGGGGCCGAGCCCCCGGACACCCCGCGAGTTGGTGGTCGCTGTGGTAGCTCGGGTTGCGTTGCGGTCGTCAGTCAGTCGTCAGCGCGGGCTGGTGCCAGGGCATCGAGAGCCGTCGCCCAGGCAACCAACGGGCCAGCCACCGTCGGCGTGACGAATCGGGACTGCCAACACGCCGAAGACCGAAACTCCGAGCGCAACGTGCCCGCGTCTGGACCAGAGTCGCAACGACTGGGAGCGGCGGCGCCGGCTTGGAGGACCTCCGGAAAGCCTTGTCCGCAGCTGTTTTTGCGATCTGGCTGCTTTGTTAGGCGCCCCGGGGACTCCTGCGCGACGCGAACCTTACCTCGTTCGGCAAGCCGGTCGGCCGTTGTTAGTTCGGGCTCTTGGTCGCATTGATGAATGCTGTCCAGCTTTCGGAAGGAATGCTGATCGACGGGCCATTCGGCAACTTGCTGTCGCGGATTTCGACGGTGTTGGGCCCGCTGAGACGCGCCTCCACGCAGTTGCCCTGTGCGCTCTTGGAGCTCTTTTTCCAGTGGGCAGTCAATTCTGTCACTTTAGTTCCTCGACTATTCGCTCAATTAAGTGGTGGCTGGCGTCGGAGCTCAGGGCGGTTGCCCGCAGGATGTCGAAGGCATGAGACAAGCGGCGGAGGTCGTCGGGTTTGTCGATCCAGATCTCGCCGGCAGGACTCTCCGAGTAGCCAATGTCGGGGTCGTTGTCATCGGCGAACCCAAATATGCTGAAAGAACCGTCAAGGCCCGGATGGGCGCCGGAAGCCAGCGGCACTACCTGGAGCGTCACATTCTGCTGGCGGGATACCTCCGTCAGCCGTTCAAGCTGCGGTCGCATCACCGGCAAGCCACCCACGCGTCTGTGGAGGACACTCTCTTCCACGATGAACCAGAGATCCAGCTCTTTAAGGCGTTGCTGTCGTTCGGCCCGTGCGGCGACTTTGCGCTCAATATCTTCGGGCTTCGTTTGACTACCGAACGCGCGAAATACCGCTTCCGCGTAGGCTTCTGTTTGCAGTAGACCTGGGAGGACCAACGGTTCGTAGCCGCGGACCGAATTCGCCTCGGTCTCGAATCCGATATATACGCCGAGCTCGGTTGACAAGATGTCGCCGTAGCCCTGCCACCAGCCCCTCTTTCCTGCATCCCGGGCCAGCTGTACCAGCGCTTCGACGTTTGCTTCCGGGACGTTGTAAACGCGCGTGAGGGATCGAACGATCGGCGGTTTTGCCGCGACCGTCGAGTTCTCTATCCGTGACAAGGCTGATCGCGAGATGTCTGCTCGCGCCGCGGCCTCGTCAATCGTCAGGCCCGAAGCCTCTCTCAGGCCTCGGAGGTGACCCGCAAGGCGTCGGCGGCGCACCGTCGGACTTGTTGGCATGGTTAGCCAACTTTCCCGGACGAGATCGCGGCTGCCGCCACCTTGCGACTGGACACTGCACAGGCCTCCTGGGTCTGAACGTGCCCACCGTACGCGCCCGACGATCGTGACGAAAGTACCTCCGCGAGATTCCCGGCGAGCCGTTCCCCCAAAGGTGGTAAGCCAGGCTTGGCCAGGAAAGCATGCTTTGCCTTGATTGGTACGTGGCGAGGATGGCGAAACCACCAGGTCAAAACGGGCAGTTGGAGGGCACTCGGAGACCTCCCAGTCTTGGAAGGTCGAATCGGGATTCCCGATGCGACCGTTGCAGCGAGCGGGCCTGAATGCGATGCTGAGTGCAAGCGTTACAGTCCGTGACGATCAAGACACACCGTGCTATGCGAGTTCCGATCCGGGCGCACTACGGGCTCGGTCGACGGTCAAGGGCGGCACCCATGAACGCAGTCGGGATCACCTCGCTGATCATGGCGTTACTGGTCAGCTTCCTGGTCATGGTCTATGTGCTCCTAGACGGGCCGCGCAGCGACCGCGCATGGACCGCACTGAAGGTGCTCCTTCGCGTTCCAGAGTCAGCCGAGACCACGTCGCCGCCGGTCACGTTGTAGGCCTGGTCGTCCTCGCCGAACCAGAC
>NZ_JBFAIU010000539.1:0-3345 GCF_040654855.1 Asanoa sp. NPDC050611 | reverse complement strand
GACAGTGTGGAGGTCAACCGCGAATGAGCGTCGCAGCCGTGCTCGCGGGGTTCGCCGCGCTGCCCGCCCCCGCGGGCCCGCTCGCCGCCTGGGCGCACCGGGCCGCCACGAATGAGGGGTCGCAGATTCCGGTGTACGGGCAAGGGGGTAGGCGCGGCCAGTAGACAACGGCCCGGCGGGGGTAGCCAACCGTCGTCCGGTCGGAACGAAGGTCTCGCGGCACCTTTTGCCGCACCGGCCGGGGATGGGCCTGGGAGCATCGGGGCGTGACCGCGAGGTCACGCCCCGATTTCCGTTCCGGCACCCGCAGCGATCTTGGAGGGTGGCTGCCGTACCCTTCCCGGCATGGGAGAGCGATGGTGACCGTGGCCGAGGCCGCCCCCGCCGTGGCCGCACCGCCGGCACTCCGGCTACTGCCGGCCCGGGTCGCGGTGCCGATGGCCGTCGCCGCCGGCCTCACACAGCTCCTCGCGTTCCCCCGCTACGACCTCTGGTGGCTGGCCCCGGTCTCGGTCGCCCTGCTCGCGGCCGCCGTCCACCGCCGCCGTGCCCGCACCGGCGCCGCCCTGGGCCTCCTCGCCGGCCTGATCTTCTTCGGCCCGCTGCTCGAGTGGACCAACCTGCACACCGGCGTACTCCCGTGGGTGCTGCTGTTCGTCGCCGAGTCCCTGTTCATCGCGCTGCTGGGGGCACTGGCCGCGTACGCGAGCCCGCTGGTCGACCGCCACCGGTGGACCTGGCCGCTGCTGACCGGCGTCCTCTGGGTCGGTCAGGAGGCAGCCCGGGACCGGCTCCCGTTCGGCGGCTTCCCGTGGGGGCGCCTGGCGTTCAGCCAGGGCGACTCGCCGGCGCTGCGGTTCGCCTCCCTCGGCGGCGCACCGCTGGTCACGTTCGTGGTCGCCGTGGTCGGCGGCCTGCTGGTGACCGCGGCGTGGCGCCGCTGGGGCGTCCCGAGCGTCCTGCTCGCCGCCGGCGCCGTCGCCCTCGCGGCGGTCGGGCTGCTCGTTCCGGTGGGCGGCGGCACCGACGGCCAGAAGCCCGTGCGTGTCGCGGTCATCCAGGGCAACGTGCCCCGCCTCGGCCTGGACTTCAACGCACAGCGCCGGGCCGTGCTGGCGAACCACGTGACCGGCACCGTCGAACTGGCCGGCCGGGTCACCACCGGCCAGGCGCAGCAGCCCGACCTGGTCATCTGGCCCGAGAACTCCAGCGACGTCGACCCGTTCCTCGACCCGGAGGCCGCCGCCGCGATCTCCCGCGCCGCCGACTCGATCAAGGCGCCGATCCTGGTCGGCGCGGTGCTGCGCGGCCCCGGCGAGAACCAGGTCCGCAACGCCGGCATCGTCTGGCTGCCCGGCCAGGGCCCCGACGAGTCCCGGATGTACATCAAGCAGCACCCGGTGCCGTTCGCCGAGTACATCCCGCTGCGCAAGATCGCCCGGATGGTCAGCAAGGAGGTCGACCGGGTCCGGTCCGACTTCGTCGCCGGCGACACGCCCGGGGTGCTGGACATGGGTGCGGCCACGATCGGCGACGTGATCTGCTTCGAGGTCGCCTACGACGGGATCGTCCGCGACACCGTGACCGGCGGCGCCGGTATCCTCGCCGTCCAGACCAACAACGCGACCTTCGACGAGTCCGAGGCCCGTCAGCAGCTCGCGATGGTCCGGCTGCGGGCCGTCGAACACGGGCGGGACGCGCTGATGGCCTCCACCGTCGGTGTGTCCGGTTTCGTCGGGACGGACGGGTCGGTGCACCAGGAGACCGGGTTCAACGCCCCGGGTATCCTGCTCGCCGAACTGACACCGCGCGCAACGCGTACGCTGGCTACACAGTTGGGCTATTGGCCCGAGATGGTGCTGTCCGGGTTCGCGCTGGCCGGTCTGGTCGCCGCGGCCGTGATCCGGCGCCGGCGACCCGAAAGTCCCGACGGGATCGCACCATTGGCAGCAGAAGCACCGACGACATCGACCGCGGAGGAACGGTGAGCGAGGGCAACACGCCGGTTGGCGACGTGACGGAGGGCTACCCGGGCGTCGGGCAGGTCCTCGTCGTAGTGCCCACCTACAACGAGGCCGACAACCTCGAGGTCATCACCGGTCGGATCCGCCGGGCGGTGCCCGCGGCCGACATCCTCGTCGCCGACGACAACAGCCCCGACGGCACCGGCGAGATCGCCGACCGGCTCGCCGCGGCCGACAGCCACATCCACGTGCTGCACCGGCCCGGCAAGGCCGGCCTCGGCGCCGCCTACGTGCAGGGCTTCCGGTGGGCGATCGACCACGGGTACGACGCCGTCGTCGAGATGGACGCCGACGGCTCCCACGCGCCGGAGCAGCTGCCGAGCCTGCTCGACGCGGCCCGCTCCGCCGACGCGGTGATCGGCTCCCGGTGGACGCCGGGCGGCAAGGTCGTCAACTGGCCCTGGCACCGGTTCGTGATCTCCCGCGTCGGCAACACCTACGTCAAGCTGGCCCTCGGCATGCCGCACGGTGACGCGACCGGCGGCTACCGCGTCTACAAGGTCCCGGTCCTGGAGAAGATCGACTTCGAGTCGGTGGCGTCCCAGGGCTACTCGTTCCAGGTCGAGCTCACCTGGCGTACGCACCGGGCCGGGTTCAGGATCGTCGAGGTGCCGATCACGTTCGCCGAGCGTGAGCGGGGCGCGAGCAAGATGAGCTCGTCGATCGTCCGCGAGGCGCTGATGCGGGTGACCGTGTGGGGCCTGCGTTCGCGGCGGGACGCGTTGTTCGGTCGCCGCGATACGGCTGGGAAACCCTGACGCGACCCTGACGCCGCCCGTGCGACCACGTGTCATGCTGGATTGATGGGACGTCGAGGTCTGGTCCGCTGGCTGCCGCTGGCGATCTTGCTCACCGCAGCGGTGGAGATCGCCGTATTCATCCTGGTCGCGCACCTGATCGGCTTCGGCTTCACGGTGCTGCTCGTGCTGGCCGCGTCCGCGGCCGGCGTGTTGCTGCTGCGCCGCGAGGGGATGCGGGCGTGGCGCGGTTTCCGAGCCGCGGCCGACGCCGGCCAACCGCCGGGCAACCAGGTCACCGACGGCCTCGTCGGCCTCGGTGCCGGCGTGCTGCTGGCCATCCCTGGCCTGGTCACCGCCGTGCTCGGCATCCTGCTGGCGCTGCCGCCGGGGCGCCAGATCGCCCGGCTGGTGGTCCGGCGGGGGACCGAGCGGCGGATCTCCTCGGCCGCCGCGGGTGATCTCTTCGGACCGCGCCGGGTACGCGTCCGGCGTGGCGCGCCGCGTCCGCCCGACGGTGGCGGTGGTGGCGGGGCCGCCCGTCCGCCGGCGGGCCCGACCGGCGGCCCGGGGCCGGCCGGCCC
>NZ_JBFAIU010000538.1:0-3357 GCF_040654855.1 Asanoa sp. NPDC050611 | reverse complement strand
GAGGCGAGGGTCATGAACGAGACGGATGTAGCGGTAGTGAGCCGGCCGGTCCGGCGCTTCGTGATCCACACGGGGCGGTCCTACGACCAGTTCCGCAAGCAGCAGGAACGCGCCGTCCCGGCCTGGTCCTGGGGCACGGCGGTGGCGGAGGCCAAGGGTGGCGGCGGCTGGCCGGCCCTGGAGAACCTCTCCAACCGCACCGCGGCCGACGGCCTGGTCAACATCTCGACGTTCGACCCGAGCCCGGTGATGCGGCTCGCCGGCCACGACCTGCGCGCGGTCACCTACCTGGCCGACAACCTCGTGATCGAGGAAGGCCTCTACAAGCACGACCCGGCCGTGATCGAGTACCTTCCGGTCCGCCTGACCATCTCCGAGCAGCCCGGCGACGACTCGACGCTGACCTTCGACAAGCCGTGCGACCTGTTCGGCGGCTACGCGATCCCCGACCTGGTCGAGCACGCGACCCAGGTCGAGGAGGCCATCGCCACGGTGCTGCGCAAGGTCGACCTGCCGGTGCCGCCGGAGCTTTCCGGGGCCTAGACGCGCCGTTGCACGTGCAGCAGGTACTCGCGGCGGTCCAGCGGGTTGTGGTCGGTGCGCGCGCGTTCCGGCCACGGGCACGGTGCCGGGCGGTAGTGGTCGAATGCGCTCTCCAGCGTGCCCTCGCCGCGGGTCAGTGACGGCAGGCGGGTCTCCAGCCCGTGCACCCGGGCCGCCGGGACGTCGCCCTCGACGACGGCCGTCGCGCCTTCGGTCGTGGTGCCGGTCGGCAGCGCACCCAGCTTGCCCAGGGTCGGCAGCACCGTGCCGAGCAGGTCGGCGGGCAGCTCCAGCGCGAACCGGTGGACCGGCTCCTCGACGACGGTGCCGGCCCGCCGGAGTGCGGCCATCAGCACCAGCGGAGTCAGGTTGCGGAAGTCGCCGGCCGTGCTCGACATGCTCTTGTCGAACGTGCCGTGCGCGTGGCTCTGCCGGGCGAAGTAGCCCGAGTGCGTCATCGTCACCACGCAGTCGACGACCTGCCAGCCGTGCGGACCCTGACGCAGCACCTCGTGCACGGTCTCCTCGACGGCGACGAAGAACGCGGGCGGCATGGAGCCGAGCTCGATGCCGAGCCGGAACGCGACGCCGGAGCCCTTCGGCCCGGGTTCGACCCGCAGGCCGACCGTGGCGAGGAACGGCGCCTCGTGCTTGAGCTCGTGTGCCGCGCCCGTCCCGCTGACCCGTTCCACGCAGATCGTGGTCGACTCGCGGAACGTGACGGCCAGGCCGTACTCCTCGGCCAGCGTCGCCTGGATGACCTCTTTCTGGACCTCGCCGTAGAGCGAGACGGAGGTCTCGTCGCGCACGTCGTCGCGGCGCAGGTTGATCAGTGGGTCCTGCTCGGCCAGCTCGGTGAGGGCGGCGTGGAGTGCGCCGCCGTGGGCCGGTCGGTCCGGGAGCACCACGGTCTCGAGCGACGGCGGTGCGAAGTGCCGGTCGGTGCTGCCGGGGCGGCGTGCGCCGATCGTGTCGCCGATGCGGACGCCCGGCAGGCCGCGCAGCACGGCGATGCGGTCCGTCGGCACGCTGGGGCGGGCGACCTGCGTGCCGCCCTCGAACACGTCGATCCCGGTGATCCGGCCTTCGCCGGTGGGGACGGCCACCCGGTCGCGCACGCGCAGGGTCCCGTCGAAGACCCGCGCGTAGGCCAGTTTCTCACCGGCCGGGCCGCGGTCGACCTTGAAGACGGTGGCGGAGGGCGTGGCGGTGGGGTCGCCGGCGGCGGCCGGCAGGAGGTCGCGGATGCCGGCCATCAGCTCGGGCACGCCGGTGCCGGTGATCGCCGAACCGGCGTACACCGGATGGATCCAGGACCTGGCGGTCTGGGCCGCGAGCTCGTCGCGAAGGGTGCGGGCCGGCACGCCGCCGTGCTCGACGAACGCGGTCAGGACCGCGTCGGACCGCTTGGCCAGCAGGTCGGCGAGGCCGGGCGCCGCTGGTCGGACGGTGGCGTCGCGGGTGCCGGCGCCGTCGACCGTGCACATCGGCTGCGGCGTCAGCCCGAGCTTGCGGCCGAGGTCGTCGAGCAGCGCGGCCGGCCGGGCACCGCCGCGGTCGACCTTGTTGAGGAAGACCAGCAGCGGGATGCCCAGCCGGCGCAGCGCGCGGGTCAGCACGCGGGTCTGCGGCTGCACGCCCTCGACGGCGGAGACCACGAGGACCGCGCCGTCGAGCACGGCGAGGACCCGCTCCACCTCGGCGATGAAGTCCGGGTGGCCGGGCGTGTCGATCAGGTTGACGGTGACGTCGCCGATCTCGAACGAGACGACGGCTGACTTGATCGTGATGCCGCGCTGCCGTTCGAGAGCGAGCGTGTCGGTGCGGGTGCTGCCCGCGTCGACACTGCCGACCTCGTCGATGACACCGGCGGCGTGCAGCAGCCGCTCGGTCAGGCTGGTCTTACCGGCGTCGACATGAGCGAGAATTCCGAGATTGAGCGTACGCAAGCGCGATGTCCTTCGCGTGGGCTGAATGGGCCGGCGGAACGAACACGCGAGCTGCACGCATCTCCTGGATCTCCTCTCTCGGGTCTCGGGCTACCACTTCACCAGCCGGCGCCCCGGCCGGCAAGCGATTTACAGGTGCGCGGTGAGCAGGCTGCGCAGGGCCGACTTGGGCCGGGCGCCGACAGTGGCACTGACCAGCTCGCCACCGCGGAACACCAGGAGCGTGGGCAGGGATCTGACCTGGTACGCCCGGCAGGTCGCCGGATTCTCGTCGGCGTCCAGGGTGGCCACCACCATCTTCCCCTTGAGCTCCTCGGCCAGCTCGGCCAAACTCCGGGAGATGGCGTGACAGGGCGGGCACCACTCGGCCCAGACGTCGACGACGACGGGCGTCTCGGACGCGAGCACCGCGGTGGCGAACGTGTCGTCGGTGACGGTGACTAGCAGGTCTTGCGCAAGCATGCGGCCTCCCGGCTCTCGATGGCGACGGCTAGCTGACCTCGGAGCCGGTCCCGCACCTCGACCATGCGCCCGATCCCGGCGTCCACTTCGGCGATCTTGCGCCGCAGCACGGCGACGGAGTCCGGGCAGACGTCCCCGGTCGGATGCCCCGCCCGCAGGCAGTCGACGAAGGGCTTGATGTCCTCGAGCCCGAACCCGACGTCGAGCAGCGCCCGGATCTCCCGGACGACCCGCAACTCGGCGTCGTCGTAGACCCGGTAGCCGCTGGCGGACCGGCCGGCCCGCAGGAGGCCGTGGGTCTCGTAGTACCGACGGCGACCTCGACGCCGTCCGGGTCGAGGACGGGGAGCTGCGCTACTACGAGCACCGTTACCCGATCGCGCCGGGGACCGGTGCCGGCACC
>NZ_JBFAIU010000537.1:0-3379 GCF_040654855.1 Asanoa sp. NPDC050611 | reverse complement strand
GCGCCCTGCTCGCGGGCGTCTCCGGCGCGGCCTGGAAGGCCCGGCACACCCTCTAGTCGAGCAGCCGCTCCCGCAGCGTGGCGCGCAACGCGTCGTCGATGCCGAGCGCCTCGCGCAGGTAGCCGTCCATGCCACCGTGCCGGCGGTCGACCTCGTCGTAGGCGGCGGCCAGGTACGACTCGCGAGCTTCGAGCACCGGCCGGATCGCCTCGAGGTCGAGGTTCGGGCGGCGGACCAGCATCGCTCCCAGGATTGCCTCGTTCGTGCCGTCGGCGAGGTCGTTCGTGCGCAGGTAGTCGGCCCGGATCGCGTCCCGGTCGACGCCCAGCGCGGTCAGCAGGATCACCGAGAGCCAGCCGGTGCGGTCCTTGCCGGCGCTGCAGTGGTAGAGCAGCGGCAGGTTCGCGTCCTCGGCCACGGTCCGGACCGCGCGGGTGAACGCCACCGCGGCCGCGGGCCCGGCGACGAACCAGCGGTAGATCGCCTCCATCGCGCCGGTGGTGCCCTCGCGGGCCAGGGCCTCGTACGCGGAGAGGTCGTGCCCGAGCATCACCGACGAGACGTAGGTGAAGACCGGGTGCTGCGGGTCGTGCACCGGCACGTGCACCACGCGCGGCTCGCCGACCAGCCGGTCGGGCGGCGCGACCTCGATCTCGGTCGCGGCGCGCAGGTCGAGCACGCACGACAGCCCGAGCTTGCCCAGCGTCGGCAGGTCGTCGTCGACCAGGCGGCCGAGCCCGCTCGCGCGGATCAGCACGCCCGAACGCACCCGCCGCCCGTCGGCGCCGACGAGTCCGCCGAGGTCACGGGCGTTCGGCGCGCCCGTCAACGACCACTCCGCCGTCATGGAGATCCTCCCGTCGCTCACAGCCCCTCCGGATAGGGTGCCGCACATGACGATCGAGGATGTCAGAACCCATCGCGTACGCGCGCCGCTGCACACGCCGTTCGTGACGGCGCTGCGCCGGGCCACCTCGATGGAGACCCTGGTCGTCGAGATCGTCGACACCGACGGCCGCTCGGGCTACGGCGAGTCGCCGCAGGTCTGGCAGGTGACCGGGGCCTCGCTGGCCGGCGCCGAGGCGTGCGTCACGTCGATGCTGCGCCCGCTGCTGCTCGGGCGGAACCCGGACGACCTGGCCGCGCTCTGCCGGGCGGTCGCGCGGGCGGTGGCCGGCAACGAGGGCGCCAAGGCGGCCGTCGACGTCGCGCTGCACGACCTGGTGGCGCGGCGGCTGGGCGTACCCCTGGCGCATCTGCTCGGTGGCACGACCGACCGGGTGCCGACCGACGTGACGCTGACCGCGGCCGACGAGATCGGCGTGGCCGACGCCGCGCGCGCCCGGGTCGCCGAGGGGTTCACCGCGCTCAAGGTGAAGGTCGGCGCCGACCCGGCCACCGACCTGGCCCGGATCCGCGACGTCCGCGCCGCCGCCGGCCCCGGGACGCGGATCCGGCTCGACGCCAACCAGGGCTGGGAGGCCAAGGAGGCGGTACGGATCATCCGCGCGGCCCAGGACGCCGGCGCCGATCTCGAACTGGTCGAGCAGCCCGTACACCATCGTGACGTCGAGGGACTGCGCTGGGTGACCGACCGCGTCGACGTGCCGGTGCTCGCGGACGAGTCGGTGTACGGGATCCGCGACCTCGTCACGGTCATCCGCAACCGGGCGGCCGACATGGTCAACGTGAAGCTGGCCAAGTGCGGTGGCCTCGGGCCGGCCCGGACCCTGCTCGCCCTGGCCGAGGCGCACGACATGGGCACGATCGTCGGCACGATGATGGAGAGCCCGGTCGGTGTCGGCGCCGCGGCCAGCCTCGTGGCGGCCTGCGGGACGACCGCGGTCTCGGACCTCGACGCCGCCTGGTGGCTCTCGTCGTCGCCGGTCACCGGCGGCATCTCCTACGAGCCCGGCACGGTGATCCTCCCGGACGCGCCCGGCCTCGGGCTGACCCTTCCCGTTGCCTGATCGATTAGCTGGAGTCAATCCGGTCTGTCGGCCCATCGGGGTCGGTCGAGTGGTCAGATTGAAGAAGATTTCCAGCGGGTGATTGAGGCCTGGCGAAGATTTTCGTAGCCTGACGGTCAGGGGTGGGGACCCCGTCGGCGGTGCGGACGGGGGGCGGGCGAGTGCGAACGGACAGGCAACGGGCGGTGCGGGCAGGCAGCGACGCGATGGTACGGGTGGCCGTCGCGACACTGTGGTCCACACCCGACGCGGTCCGTCCGATTGACAGACGCGCGCTCGGGCGCACCGCCGACATCCCCTCCTGGGTCGCGTCGATGTCGGCGGAACAACAGGTCGGCGACGGTGTGCTCAGCCAGCTGCTGCTCGGTGAGCGGGTCCGGGTCGACGAGGTACGCGACGACGGCTGGGTGCGCGTGGTCGCGCTGCAGCAGCCCGGCGTGCGCGACCGGCGCGGCTACCCGGGCTGGATCCCGGCGGCGCAGCTCGCGCCGGCCCTCGACTCCCCCGCGCTCGACGACGCCACCCTTGTCGTCGACGCGACCTCGACCGATCTGCGCGCGACGCCCGGCGGCGCGGTCGTGCTGGCCAACGTGATGCTCGGCACCCGGCTCGCGCAGGCGGGCGCCGAGGTCGACGGTTGGTTGCCGGTGCGGGCCGGCGACGCCGACTGTGTCTGGGTGGCCGCGGCCGACGTGGTCTCCCCGCTGGGCGGCCGGCCGCCGGCCCCGCTCGACGTGGCATCCCGGCTGCGGGGCGTGCCCTACGTCTGGGGCGGGCTCTCGGCGTACGGCATCGACTGCTCGGGTCTGGTCCATCTGTCCTGGCGCCGGCTGGGGGTGACGGTCCCCCGCGACGCGGCCGACCAGGCGGAGGCGACGCGGTCGGTTCCGCTGGGCTCGGAGCAGCCGGGTGACCTCTACTTCTTCGCCCGCCCCGGGAAGCGCATCCACCACGTGGGCATCGTCACCGGCGCGCGGCGCATGCTGCACGCCTGCTACACCCAGCGGCGGGTGGTCGAGGAGCCGCTGTCGGCAGCGCGGTCGGAGACGCTGGTGGCAGCGCACAGGGTCTGAATCCCGGTCGCGGGAATGTGCGGGCGGCGGCCTTGGTTGAGTCGAGTGTCGGTGTGTTCAGTGTCCCCGGGCCTCACCTAAATTGCCCTCGCGGAATACCGTTCGGCTGGAGCCGCGTCGCGCCACTCGCCGAGAGGCGACCTGCACACCGGCATTGCGAGAACGCCGCCCTGGCCTACCAGCCGGGGCGGCGCCCTCGTCTGTGAGCGCTGTGTTTCCGGAGCTGTTCGCTTGCGTAAAAGGGGGTGGCCAGGTCGTGGCCGGCGGCCCAGGCGTGGCAGGTGTCGAAGCAGACGCCGAGGCGGGGGTGCCAGTCGACCGCGTCGAAGTACTCGG
>NZ_JBFAIU010000536.1:0-3393 GCF_040654855.1 Asanoa sp. NPDC050611 | reverse complement strand
GGTCGACCGGGCCGGTGACGGCCCGATGCCCGGCAACGCGAAGGCGGGCGAGGTCGTCACCGCCGGCGCCTCCTGCTCGCCGTCGTGGAGGGCGTGATGACGATCCTCGCCTCGTGGCTGTCCCGCCAGCCCCGCGACGTCGAGATCGAGATCGACGGGCAGCGCTTACGGGACCGAGCTGCGGACGGTGCTCGCCGACCCGGCAGCGGGCGGCTTCGACGTCACCCTGCTCCCGAACCCGACCGCCGGTGAGCTGCGCGATCGGCGACTTCGCCGCCCAGTGCGGCCGCGACGACCTGGCGCTGGTCTACCTGTCGTGCCACGCCGTGCTCGACACCCGCCGGCGGCTCTGGTTCGCCGCCGCGGACACGGTCAAGTCCCGAGGCCGAGGCGGCGAGGATCGTCGAGGCGGCTCGTGCGCTGTCAGGCGAGATCCGCCAAGAGGCTGAGGAGACCGCCGCACGGGCCTGGAGGACGGCGGCCAAGCCCGACGCCGACGCGCTCATCGCCGCTGCGAGCCGGAAGCCGACGCCCGATCTCCAGGACACGCAGCCGGGAACTGCCACAGTCCGGCCCGCCGTGACGCAACGCGGGCCCGCTTCGCCTCACCACCCGAGGCGTCGTTCACGACCATGTTCGAGTGCTTGCCTGGCTGGTCGAGGTCTCCAGCCTGCTCAGCCGCTCGTGATGTCCGCGAGGGCCGGCTCGCGGTCGGGCTCGTCGAGCCGTCGGCGGAGCTTCGCGCCCTCGAGGTCGACGTCGGGCAGCAGGCGGTCGAGCCAGCGCGGCAGCCACCACGCCGCGCGGCCCAGCAGGGACATCACCGCCGGGACCAGGGTCATCCGGACCACGAAGGCGTCGATCGCGACGCCGACCGCCAGGGCGAAGCCCATCGACTTGATGACCGGGTCGTCGAGCAGGATGAAGCCCGCGAAGACCGCGGTCATGATCAGGGCGGCCGCGGTGACGACGCGGGCTCCGTGGCCCATGCCGTTGATCGTGGCGCGGGTCGGTGGGTCGCCGTGCACGAAGTCCTCGCGCATGCGGGACACCAGGAAGACCTCGTAGTCCATCGCGAGGCCGAACAGGATGCCGATCAGCAGGATCGGCAGGAAGCTGACCAGCGGCCCCGGCGTGTCCAGGCCGACCAGCCCGGCCAGGTGACCCTGCTGGAACACCAGCGTGGTCAGCCCGAACGTCGCGCCGACCGTGAGCAGGAAGCCGAGCGCCGCCTTGACCGGCACCAGCACCGACCGGAACACCACAGCCAGGAGCAGGACCGAGAGGCCGACGACCAGCAGGAGGTACGTCGGCAGCGCGCTGGACAGCTTCGACGACACGTCGATCCCGACGGCGGTCTGGCCGGTCAGCGCGACGTCGGCCCCGGCGACCGACCGGGCGCGGTCGCGGACCTCGTGCACGAGCGTCTCCGTCGCCGGGTCCGTCGGCCCGGTCCTGGGCAGCACGCCGAGCAGCGCGGTCTTCCCGTCCTGGCTCAGGTTCGGGGGTGTCACGGCGAGGAGGTCGGGCGTACCCGCCAACCGGTCGGAGACCTGGGCCACCGCGGCGGTCGTGTGGGCCGCGCTGTCGGTGCTGACGACGAGCGCTAGCCGCCCGGTGAAACCGGGCCCGAACCCCTCGGTGATCAGGTCGTTGGCGTCCCGGGTGGGGCTGCCGACGGGCGCGGTGCTGGCATCCGGCAGCGCGAGCCGCATGTCGAGGGCCGGGAGCGCGAGGGCGCCGAGCCCGAGCACACCGACCAGCAGGAGCGGCACCCGCAGCCTGATCACCTGACGGGCCCACCGGAAGCCGGCCGCTTCGCGCCGGTCCCGTCGGCGGCGCGCGTGGTGGCCTTCGACCGTGCGGGCCCTGCGGGGCAGCACCCGCCGGCCGGCGAAGCCCAGCAGCGCGGGCAGCAGCGTGACCGCGACCAGCACCGCGACCGCGACCGTGCCGGCCGCGGCCAGGCCCATCACGGTCAGGAACGGGATGCCGACCAGCGCCAGCCCGGCCAGCGCGATCACCACCGTGCCGCCGGCGAAGAGCACGGCCGAGCCCGCCGTGCCGAGCGCCCGGCCGGCGGCGTCGTCGAGCGCGCGACCGTCCCGGACGTGCTGCCGGTAGCGGGACGTGATGAACAGCGAATAGTCGATGCCGACCGCGAGCCCGAGCATCAGCGCGAGGATCGGCGCGGTGCTGGTGAGCCCGACGACGCCGCTGAGCGCGAACAGCCCGGCCATGCCCGCGCCGACGCCGATCAGCGCGGTCAGCATGGTCATCCCGGCGGCGACCAGCGAGCCGAGCGTGACCACGAGGACGACCAGCGCGATCAGCACGCCGACGCCCTCGGTGCCGCCCAGCTCCGGCTCGTTGTGCATGACCTCGCCGCCGTGCTCGACCCGCAGGCCGGCGGCCTCGGCGGCGGCGCCGGTGTGGGCGTACGCGTCGCGCTGGGCGTCGGTGATCGCGTCGTCCCGCTCCCGGAACTGCACCTGGACCAGGGCGTGCCGGTTGTCCGGGGAGATGGCCCCACTTCGGTACGGGTCGACCGCGGCGACCGCGCCCGGCAGCGCGCCGGCCTCCTGGACGACGGCGGCGACCGCCGCGTGGGCGTCCGCGTCTCGCAGGGTCCGGCCCGTCGGCGCGGCGATCACGATCGTCCCGGTGGTCCCGCTCGCCTCGGGGAACTCCCGGCTCAGCGCGTCGATGGCCCGCTGCGACTCGGTGCCCGGCATCGTGAAGTCGCTCGAGGTGGGCTTCATGAGCGCGGCCGCCGCGGCGCCGAGCGCGACGAGCACGACGAGCCAGAGGGCGACGACGAGCCGGCGCCGGCGGAACGAGGCGCGACCCAGGCGGTAGAGGACGGTGGCCATGTCTCCCTCGGACAAATGGGGGCGATCTGCCACGGACCTTTCCCGACGAACCTGATGATCGGCTCCCAGATTGCGTCAGATGTGGGGAACGTCCTATTCGGAGACCGAGAGTGATCACCCGACTACCCGGATAGCTCCTTGAAAAGCGAAAAATCATGCCAAACTGGCGCGGTGCGACCGGTGCCGTGGTGGGCCGTGATCCCGGCGATCCTGGCCACGATCTTTCTCCTTGGTGGGCTCGTGCTGTCCACGTCCCGCCAGAACGCCAGCTACAACTCGGTCCGCGACACCATCAGCTACCTCGGCGGGGTCGGCGCGACCGACCGCTGGATCATGGTGATCGGCCTGTTCGGCATGGGGCTGTGCTACATCCTGGTCGGCATCGGCCTACGCCCGGCCTACCTGATGGGCCGCATCACGATGGTCGTCGGGGGCACGCTCTCCCTGGCGTCGGCCTTCTTCCCCCAGCCGGCGGTGGGCAACTCGGCGATCCACGGCCTGCTCGCCGGGGCGGGGTTCG
>NZ_JBFAIU010000535.1:0-3400 GCF_040654855.1 Asanoa sp. NPDC050611 | reverse complement strand
GACCTCCCGCGCTTCCGCCCTGTCGAGCGTATGCCAGGAAGGCACCGCGGAGCCCGGCACGGCACGCCGGTGGCCGACGGGGGCGCCCGGCGGACCCGCAACCGCCCGCACACCGACCTGCCCGGCCGTCCGATCGGTCCGGGCAGCAACGCCAAGCAGGTCAACGGCAGCCGGGTCGGCGCACCCAACCGCCCGACCATGCCGGCCCAGCCGGGCCCCGGGCAGAGTCCCGCGGAGGCCGAGACCACGACGGTGCTGCCCGCGGTGCCGCCGATCGCCGAGCAGCGCACCGGCGGGTCCGGTGGCGCGCCGACGCAGTACCCCTCCCGCCCCGACCCGTCCGACCCGGCCACCGAGGTCTGGACCCTGGTCGAGCGGGCGCAGGCCGGCGAGGCCGAGGCGTTCGGGTTGATCTACGACCGCTACGTCGACACCGTCTTCCGGTTCGTCTATTTCCGGGTCGGCAACCGGCAGCTCGCCGAGGACCTGACGTCCGACACGTTCCTGCGCGCCCTCAAGCGCATCGGCAGCTTTACGTGGCAGGGCCGCGACCTCGGCGCCTGGCTGGTCACGATCGCCCGCAACCTGGTCGCCGACCACTTCAAGTCCGGCCGCTACCGGCTCGAGGTGACCACCGGCGACGTTCTCGACGCCGACCGCGAGGACCGCGGTCCCGAGGGCAGCCCCGAGGCCGCCGTCGTCGACCACATCACCAATGTGGCGTTGCTCACGGCAGTGAAGCAGCTCAATCCCGAGCAGCAGGAGTGCATCGTGCTGCGGTTCCTGCAGGGCTTCTCCGTGGCCGAGACCGCGCAGGCCATGGGCAAGAACGAGGGCGCGATCAAGGCGTTGCAATACCGGGCGGTCAGAGCCCTCGCCCGCCTGCTACCCGACGGGTTCCAACCGTGACGGGTGGCGGGTGCCCCGTAACTTTTCGTGCCTTACGACCGTTGGACTCGATGCGTCCGGTGATGGGTTTCCATCCCGGCACCATTGTCGTAACCAGCGAAGGGGGGTGCCCGCGGTGAACTCCGTGCTCTTCCACCGGCGGCGCGCCGAGCGCTTCGCCCAGCTTCTCGACGAGGCCCACGGCGGCCGTCGTCACCACGTACGGTCTCCGGTCGACAACGATCTTGCCGATGTCGTGGCTGTCGGGCATCGGGTGTCGGCGCTCAAACAATCGGTCGACGTCGACGTCGACCCCGAGTTCCGGATGGGCCTGCGGGCGATGCTCGTCGCCGCGGCCGAGCGCGAAGGGATCGGCAACATCGCCGACACCGGCGCGACGGTCGACCTCGAGGCGTTCCGGGCCGCGGCCAACACCGCGCCGAAGCAGCGGGCCCGCCGGATCCGCACCCGTGGCGCGATCCTGGCCGGCGTCGCCGTCGGCGCGATCGCCATCTCCGGCATGTCGGCGGCCAGCGAGAACGCCGTGCCCGGCGACGCGCTCTACGGTGTCAAGCGGTCCACGGAGCGGGCCCAGCTCGCCCTGGCCAGCTCAGACCTGTCCAAGGGCCAGCTGTTCCTCGACTTCGCCCGCAACCGCCTCAACGAGGCCCGCGCGGTCCGCGAGGGCGACGGGTTCACCAGCGCGCTCAACGACATGGACGCCAACACCACCGAAGGTGTCCGGCTGCTCGCGACGACCGCGACCCAGCGGCACGAGGCGGCGGCGTTGGACGCGATCGACGCGTTCCTCAAGCACCAGCGCACCGAGGTCACCGACCTGCTCGGCACCACGACCGATGACCGCCGTGAGCGGGCGATGGCCTCCGTCACCCTGCTGCTCTCGGTCGAGAAGCGGAGCGACGAGCTGCGCCGTGGTCTCGAGTGCGGTGCCGACGCCAAGGGTTCCGACGCGTTGGGCCCGCTGCCGGGTGCCTGCCCCGCGGGCAGCGCTCCGGCCGACGCGCCGGCCGACACGACGCAGCCCGGCACCAGTGGTCGCGCCGACGAGAACGTGCGGCCCGAGAAGACCGACCCGCAGCCCGGCACCTCCGGCGCGCCGGCCGCCCCCGGCTCGGCCGACCGGCCCGGCGTCGCCGGATCCAGCCCGGCGCCGACACCGACACCTACCCCGAGCAAGAGCGGCAACATCGTCGAAGACCTCGGCGACCTGCTCGGCGGCATCGTGCCCTGAGCCGGCCCACCCTCCTCGGTTAACTCGTTCGAGGCGTTCCCCACCTCGGGGAACGCCTCGATCGCTGAAGTGGCGCGTTCGGGCGGATACCCTCGGTTTGCGGGCCGAGGTCGATCGGGAGGTAGCTGCGTGGTGGCATCGGAGCACCGGCTGACCATCAGCACGGACGCGCACGGCCACACCGCGGGCTGGGCCGAGGCCGAGCTCGAAGCGGCACTCACGGTCGACGTCGACAAGAGCGCGGCCGCGTTCTTCGACATCGACAACACGATGCTCCAGGGTGCCTCGATCTACTGGATCGCCCGCGGCCTGGCCGCCCGGCGCTACTTCACCACCAGCGACCTCGCCCGGTTCGCCTGGCAGCAGGCGCGGTTCCGGCTGCTCGCGGCCGAGCACGCCGGCGACATGTCGCAGGCCAAGAAGGTCGCCCTGGCGTTCATCGAGGGCTGGCGGGTCGACGACATCGAGCGGCTCACCGAAGAGATCTTCGACGAGCTGATGGCACCGCGGATCTTCGCCGGGACCCGGTCCCTGGCCCAGCTCCACCTCGACTCCGGCGAACGGGTCTGGCTGGTCAGCGCGGCGCCCGTCGAGATCGGGCGGGTCATCGCGCAGCGACTCGGGCTGACCGGCGCGATCGGCACGGTGGCCGAGGTGATCGACGGTGCCTACACGGGCCGCCTGGTCGGCGACCTCATGCACGGGCCCGCGAAGGCCGACGCGATCACGCAGCTCGCCAACGTCGAAGGGCTCGACCTGCGGCGGTGCACCGCGTACAGCGACTCGATCAACGACCTGCCGATGCTCTCCGCGGTCGGCACCGCGGTGGCGGTCAACGCCGACAGCGGCCTGCGGCGGGAGGCCCGGGAGCAGGGCTGGGAGATGCGCGACTTCCGCACCGGGCGCAAGGCTGCCCGCGTGGCGGTGCCGTCGACGCTGGCCGCGGGCCTACTGGCCGGCGCGGTCACCACGGTCCTGGCAATGCGCCGACGCCGCCGCGGCCTCTGACCGTTTGGCGGCGCCGACCGTTTGGCGGCCTCTGACCGTTTGGCGGCGCTCACCGTTTGGCGGCGCTCACCGTTTGGCGGCGCTCACCGTTTGGCGGCGCTCACCGTTTGGCGGCGCTCACCGGTCAGCGGTGCGTGACCGGCTAGCAGCCTCTGACCGGCTAGGCAGCCCGCCCGCGATCGTCCGGCAAGGAAGGAGGACGGCATGGCGGTCTCTTCCAGACCTCGCCAAGCCCTCGTGCTCGCCACCACC
>NZ_JBFAIU010000534.1:0-3401 GCF_040654855.1 Asanoa sp. NPDC050611 | reverse complement strand
GGTATGCCGGCGAACACGTTCCCGGCGATCCGGACGTCAGCGGTGTAGGTGACGTTCTCGGCGGCCCAGCCTTCGGCCACGACGGCGTCGAGCTGCTGATCCTCGACGAGCCGACGGCCGGGGTCGACGCCGCCAGCCAGGCCGCGTTCGCCGGCGCGCTGGGCGAGTTCGTCGCCGGCGGCGGCACCGTGCTGCTGGTCGCGCACGAGCTGGGCCCGTTGCAGCCGCTGATCACCCGCTGCGTCGTCGTCCACCACGGCGAGATCGCCCACGAAGGGCACGTGCCGGCGCCGGCCGGCCACCACGCCGACCCGGGTCACGACCACGTCCACCCGCACGCGCCCGCCGAGCAGGGGATGTGGGGAGCATGAGCATATTCGCGAACGAGTTCATGATCCGGGCGCTGATCGGCGCCGTGGTGATCGGCCTGACCGCGCCCGCCCTCGGCATCTACCTCGTGCAGCGGCGGATGTCGCTGATCGGCGACGGGGTCGGCCACGTCGCGCTGACCGGCGTCGGCGTCGGCCTGCTGCTCGACCGCTCCCCCGTGCTCACGGCGGTCATCGTCTCGGCGATCGGCGCGATAGCCATCGAGCTGATCCGCGAACGGGGCCGCACCTCGGGCGACGTGGCGCTCGCCCTGCTCTTCTACGGCGGCATCGCGGGCGGCGTGATGCTGGTCGGCCTGTCCGGGAGCCGGAGCAACGCCAACCTGATGACGTACCTCTTCGGATCGCTGGCGACGACCTCACGGTCGGACCTGATAGTGATCGTGGTGCTCGGTGCCGTGGTGCTCGGCCTGGCCCTCGGCCTGCGCCCGGCGCTGTTCGCGGCCAGCCACGACGAGGAGTACGCCCGCGTCTCCGGCCTGCCCGTGCGCGCGCTGAACCTGCTCGTCGCGGTGCTCACCGCGGTCACCGTCACGATCTCGATGCGCGCGGTCGGCCTGCTGCTGGTCAGCGCGCTGATGGTGGTGCCCGTCGCGACCGCGCAACAGGTCGCCCGGGGCTTCGTCGCCACGATGGGGCTGGCGATGGTGCTCGGCGTCGCGGCCGCCGGGTCGGGTGTCTGGCTGGCCTGGGAGATCGACACGGCGCTCGGTGCCACGATCGTGGTGCTCGCGATCGCCGGCTTCCTGGTCGTCGCGGTGGCGGTGGCGGTCGTGCGGGCGGTACGCAGACGCGCCGCCCTCCGCGCCAGCCGGCCGGGCCACGCCGTGTCGGCCGATCCGGAGCCACACGAGGTCGTCCTGGACCGGCGCTGAGCTACGGTTCCCGGTATGACGGAGGGCAACGGGTACGAGTCGTACGAGCGGGCGGGCGAGCTCCTGCGCGCTCTCGCGGCGCCGATCCGGGTCGCCATCGTCACCGAGCTCGGCAGCGGCGAACGCTGCGTGCACGAGCTGGTCGAGTCGCTGCGGGCCCCGCAGCCGCTGGTGTCCCAGCACCTGCGGGTGCTGCGCGGCGCCGGTATCGTCCGTGGTTCCCGGCGGGGGCGGGAGATCGCGTACGCACTGGTCGACGAGCACATCGCGCACATCGTGGCGGACGCCGTCACACACGCCCGGGAGGCATCATGACCGCTGACGCCGGCGCGCTGCGCAACACGCACCAGCGGCGGGCCGTCAGCTCGCTGCTCGGCTCGGTCGAAGGGTTCCACAGTGCCCAGGAGCTGCACTCGATGCTCCGCGACCGGGGCGAGCGGGTCGGCCTGACCACCGTCTACCGCACGCTGCAGGGCCTGGCCGACGCCGGCGAGATCGACGTGATGCGCCCGCCGGGCGGCGAGCACCTCTACCGCCGCTGCAGCGAGGGGCACCACCACCACCTCGTCTGCCGGTCCTGCGGGTCGACCGTCGAGGTCGAGGGCCCGGCGGTCGAGCACTGGGCGGACCGCGTGGCCGAGAAGCACGGCTTCACCGACGTGAGCCACACCCTCGAGATCTTCGGCACCTGCCAGAACTGCTGCACGGGCTAGCGTGCGCCGCACCCGCGGGTGCGCGACGCTGTCCGCGTGAAGATTTACGCCGACCGCTTTCCGCGTTTCCTTCTCCAGGCCCTCACCGACCTGCTCGTGGTCGCGTGGGTCTACGCCTGGATCCGTGCCGCACTCTGGCTGCAGGACCAGGTCGAGAAGCTGGGCGTGCCCGGCCAGAAGCTGGAGGGCGCCGGCACGTCGCTGGCCGACAACCTGGCCGACGCGGGCAGCAAGGTCGGCCGCGTGCCGCTGGTCGGCGACGAGCTGACCTCACCCTTCGAGAAGGCCGCCGGCGCGGCCCGGTCCGTCGCCGAGGCCGGCCAGTCCCAGCAGGAGGTGGTCGGCAACCTGGCGCTCGCGCTGGCGCTGATCACCGCAGTCGTGCCGATCCTGTTCGTGGTGCTGCTGTGGCTGCCGCTGCGGGTCCGCTGGATCCGCCGGGCCAGCGCCGCCGCCCGGGTCCGCCGCGCGGCCGCCGGCCGGGACCTGCTGGCCCTGCGGGCGCTGGCCACCCAGCCCCTGAGCAAGCTCGCGAAGCTCGGCCCGGACGTCGCCGAGTCGTGGCGACGCAACGACGAGTCCACGGTGGACGACCTGGCGGCACTCGAGCTCAAGTCACTTGGCCTGCGGCAACGGTGATCCACGCCGCTGGGTGAACGGCCGTGGCGAGGCTACCCTTTGAAGATCACGTCCGTCGTCAACGCGATCTTCAGCCATGGATGGCTTTCTAGACTTTCTTGACCCGTTCATCACGTCGCCGTGGGTCTACGGCGTCGTGTTCGCGCTGGCGGCGCTCGACGCTTTCCTCCCGATCGTGCCCAGTGAGGCCACGCTGATCACCGCCGGGGTGTTCGCGGCCGGCGGTGAGCCCAACGTGCTGCTGGTCATCCTGGCCGGTGGGGCCGGTGCGATGGTCGGTGACCACATCTCCTACTTCATCGGCCGCGCCGGCGGCGAGAACGTGATCCGGCGGATACCCGAGGGCACCCGCCGGGCCAGGACCTTCACCTGGGTACGGGAGCTGCTCTACGCGCACGGCGGCATCGCGCTGGTGATCGCCCGGTACATCCCGGGCGGCCGGACCGCGATCACGCTGACGACCGGCGCGATCGGCTACCCGCGGCGCAGGTTCACCCTGTTCGACGCGCTGGCCTGCTTCTCGTGGGCCGCCTACACCACCCTGCTCGGCTTCCTCGGTGGTTCCGCCTTCCAGGACCATCCGCTGCAGGGTCTCGCGCTCGGCTTCGGCATCGCGCTGGGCCTGGCCGGCCTCGCCGAGCTGGTGCAGTGGCTGCGGCACCGCCGCAAGCCGCCGCGCGAGCCGGCCGAGTTCACCCCCTTGGCCGTGTTGCCGTCGTGCTCGTAGTCCGTGCCCCAGTAACCCCCGATCGACGTGCTGGACACCCACGTGCCGGCCCGCGTCA
>NZ_JBFAIU010000533.1:0-3413 GCF_040654855.1 Asanoa sp. NPDC050611 | reverse complement strand
GGGGGGGGTGTGTCGCGGTGTGGTTGCTTCTGTATCGCTGGGTTTCTCCCCCTCCCGAGGACCCATCTTTCTTGCGTGGCGGGCCGTTCGTCGCAACCGTGGGATCGGGCGCTCCGGTGACGCGTGTGGTCAGCGGTGCGTGGCCGCGACCTCGTAGAGCTTGTCGGGGCTGACCGCGCCGAAGAACACGCGGCCGTCGTCGGTGAGCAGGCCGGTGGCGATCCGGCTGGTGAACAGCCGGCCGCTGCCCCAGGCGCCGCTGACCTTCGGCAGCTGCCCGAGCAGGGCGCTGATCTGCGGCGCGTCGGCGCCCTCCTGCTTGGTGTCGACCTTGGCCATGACCACCGTGGTCCAGCCTTCGCCGATGATCTGCGGGCGGGCGGCGGCGGGCTGCTTGGCGAGCTCCTTGGCCAGCTCCTGCTTGTGCGCCTCGACCTGCTTGCGGGCCTCTTCGCCCTTCAGCTGGTCGCCCGCCTCGGTGACCTTGGTGCCGGCCGGCGGGTTGAAGACGAACTGCGCGTCGTCGGGGCGGTCGAAGCTGACCATCGTGAACGCGACCTCGAACGCCGGCTTGTCGGAGGCGCTCGGGTAGAGCCGGAACCGCAGCGGCACGTGCTCGGCCGCGTCGATCGCGATGGACACCTGGCCGACCAGCGAGGCGTGGTCCTTCGGGATCAGGTTCAGCTCGTACGCGTCGCGCCCGGCGATCTTGGTCGTCCGCCCGACGCTCACCTGGGTGCTCGGCTCGATCGCCTTGAGCGCCAGATCGGCGGCCTCCTGCGGGGAGGCGGGAACGCCGGCCGGCGGCGCCCCGTGGTCGCCGTCGACGTCGATCTTCGCGTGGGTGGCCGTCTTGGCGCGGCTGCTCCAGATCCAGGCGTCCGTGCCGTTCTTGATCACGTCGGTCTGCGCGTTGCCGCCGAGCAGGGAGACGCGTGCCTTGTCCGGGCCGGCGTACCAGACCCGCAGCGTGTGCTGGCCGTCGACGAGCGAGGCCAGGTTGTCGTCGCCGAGCATGCCGGCGAGGCTGACGATCGGCGGGAGGCCGAGGTCGGCCCGCTGCACGACGGTGCCGGACAGGCCGTCGAGGCGGGCGGTCTGCAGGTCGACTAGGAGTTGGGCGGCGGACCGCTCGGGGAGGGTCGGGTCGGCCGCGCCGGCGACGGTGGCCACTGCGGCGCCGCCACCGATGACCGCGGCCGCGGCGGTCGCGGGGACCAGCCAGCGCAGCACCGGACGTTTGGTCAGGACAGACATGGGTGGGTACCTCCTGCGAAACATGATGCCGTGCGCCGGCTGTGACGCCGCTGAGAGCACTGGGCCGGGACGCCCCCGGGATGGCACGCTTTGCTGGTGCGGTTGCTGGTGGTCGAGGACGAGGCGCGGCTCGCGTCGGCGCTGCAGCGCGGGCTGCAGGCGGAGGGCTTCGCGGTCGACGTCGCGGGCGACGGCCCGACCGGGCTGGAGCTGGCCCGGCACGGCGAGTACGACGCCATGATCCTCGATGTGATGCTGCCCGGCCTGTCCGGCTACCGGGTGGTCCGCGCGCTGCGGGCCGAGGACAACTGGCTGCCGGTGCTGATGCTCTCGGCCAAGGACGGCGAGTATGACCAGGCCGACGGCCTCGACTGCGGCGCCGACGACTACCTCACCAAGCCGTTCTCGTACGTGGTGCTGCTGGCCCGCCTCCGGGCGCTGCTGCGCCGCGGCGCGCCGGCCCGGCCGGCGGTGCTGGAGGCCGGCGACCTCAAGCTCGACCCGGCGCAGCGCACGGTGACCCAGGGCGGCGAGTCGGTCGGCCTGACCGCGCGCGAGTTCGCCCTCCTCGAATACCTGATGCGCCGGCGTGGCGAGGTGGTCTCCAAGACCGAGCTGCTCGACCACGTCTGGGACGCCAGCCTGGACACCGCGCCCAACGCGGTCGAGGTCTACGTCGGCTACCTGCGCCGCAAGCTCGGCCGCGAGCGTCTGGAGACCGTCCGCGGCGCCGGCTACCGGCTGGCGACATGATCCGGGCCTGGCGGCGGCTGAGCCTGCGCGCCCGGCTGATGCTGCTGGGCGTCTCCGGCCTGGTGTGCGGCCTGCTGGTCGGCGGGATCCTGCTGGTCTCGGTGCTCGGCAGCACGCTGCACCGGGGCGCGGAGGAGACGGCGGCCAGGACCGCGTCCGGGATGGCCGACCTGATCGCCAACGACTCGCTGCCGGACCCACTGCCGGTCTCCGGCGACGACGTCCGCGCCCAGGTGATCGACGGACAGGGCCGGGTGGTGGCCGCGTCGCTGGGCGCCGACCGGCTCGTGCCGTTCCTCTATCCGGGTGAGCGCCCGGCGCGGGACGCACAGGAGCCGAAGAGCGTCTACATCCCCGGCGAGCGGATCGGCGTCTCGGGGCCCGTGCAGGTGGTCGCGGTGCCCGCCGGGACGGCCGCCGAGCCGCGGACCGTGCTGGTCGCCAAGTCCCTCGGTGACCTGACCCGCGCCGTCGACCTGCTCAAGCACTCCCTGCTGATCGCGTACCCCCTGCTGGTGGTGCTGCTCGCGGCGATCGCGTGGCGGGCCATCGGCGCCACCCTGCGGCCTGTCGAGGCGTTGCGCTCGGGTGCTGAGGCGATCAACGACAACGCCCGGACCGACCGGCTGCCCGTGCCCGAGTCGCGCGACGAGATCCACCGGCTGGCGGTGACCCTCAACGGCATGCTGGCCCGGCTGGAGCGGTCCCGGGCACGGCAACGGACGTTCGTCGCCGACGCCGCCCACGAGCTGCGGTCGCCGCTGGCCAACCTGCGCACCCAGCTCGAGGTGGCGCAGCGGATCGGCGACCCGCCCGACACCGAGGAGCTGCTGGCCGACGTGCGCCGGCTCGGCCGCCTGGTCGACGACCTGCTGCTGCTGGCCCGCTCCGACGACCAGGGCTGGCGGCCCGACCCGGTGACCGGGCCCGTCGACGTCGGCGCGCTGCTCGCGGCCGTGGCCGCCCGCTACCCGGGCACCGTGACCCTGCTGCCGGTCGAGGGTGCGCCGTGGATCGTGGGCGACGAGGCGGCGCTGGACCGGGTGGTGGCCAACCTGCTCGACAACGCGGTGCGGCACGCCCGGAGTCGGGTCGAGCTGTCGGCCGCCGTCGTCGGGGAGCGGGTCGAGATCGCCGTGCGCGACGACGGTCCCGGCGTGCCGGAGGCCGACCGCGAGCGGGTGTTCGACCGGTTCACCCGGCTCGACGACGCCCGGGCGCGGGACGCCGGTGGGGCCGGGCTCGGGTTGTCGATCGTGCGGGAGCTGGTGGCCCGGCACGGCGGCACCGTGGCGCTCACGGACGCGTCGCCCGGGCTGCGGGCGGTGGTGCGGCTGCCGGTGGCGGAGCCGATGGTCGAGCCCGAGCCGGCGGCGCCGGCTCAGGCGCGGTCGGTGCAGACC
>NZ_JBFAIU010000532.1:0-3415 GCF_040654855.1 Asanoa sp. NPDC050611 | reverse complement strand
GTCCGCAACAACATCGCGATCGAGATGCTGGGCGCCCGCGGTGTGCGGTTCGCGCCGTGGCTGGTGACGTTCTGGTGGACCGTGATCGCAGTGTGTCCGGCGTCGGCGGCCGGCGGCTGACCGCGTGCCCGGCCGGCACCGAGGCGCGGGGGATCGCCATGGCCCGGAAACCGGTCAGTGACGCCCCGGTGGACCGCGATCGCCGGCTGTTCGGTGCGGTAGCCCAGCGGCATCACGCGCAGCGGAGCATCCGTCTGCGGACTGGACGACGCCGGGGGCGGCGGTGTTCTCATACCCCCTTCATCGTGATGAGCGTGCGGTTTGGTTCGGCGTTGTCGGGGGCGTAAATCGGTCGTGTGTGCGGCGGCCCTGGGGTCTACTGACCCCCGGAATTTGTCGCTCGATCGAGGAGTGTCGTTTGTCGGACATTGCCGCCGTAGTCGAAGGGGAAGGCCCTCCGGTCGTGCTCGTGCACAGCGGGGTCGCTGACCATCACAGCTGGGACCAGGTCGCCGCGTCTTTGGCCAGGACCCACACCGTCATCCGTTACGACCTGCGCGGATTCGGCCGGACCCCACCGCCGGCCGAAGGCTTCCGGCACCGGGACGACCTGGCCGAACTGCTCGACCACCTGGGGATCGAGCGCGCCGCGATCGTGGGGAACTCGCTGGGCGGCTACATCTCCCTGGAGTTCGCGACCCGCTGGCCCGACCGGGTCACCCACCTCGGCCTGCTCGCCGCGCCCGTGTCCGGGTGGGAGTGGAGCCCGGTGGTCAGGGACTACGGCGCCGCCGAGGGCAAGCTCCTCGAGGCCGGCGACCTCGCCGGCGCGCTCGGTCTCAATCTGGACATGTGGGTCCGCGGGCCGGTGCGCGAGTGGTCACCGGAGCTGAACGCGATCGCCCAAGCGGTGGCACCCGCGATGCGGACCGGGCTCGGCAACCAGACCGTGACCGAGTCCTTCGAGTTGCCCGACGACACCGACCGGCCATCGACGCTCCTGCACGTGATCACCGCTCCGACGCTGGTAGCGGTGGGTGACGCCGACGCGCCGGACTTCACGGAGATCGCCCGGACGCTGGCCGCCGGCATCGCGGGCGCCCGCCTGACCGAGATCCCGGGCGCGGGTCACCTGCTTCCGCTCGAGTGCCCGGAAAGGATCACGGCGGAGATCGACGCACTGCTCGCGCGGTGAGCGTGAGCACGGTGGGCTCGGCGTGTCATGACAGGGTCGATATAGTGGCACCGCCAATGATCAGGGGGTTGGTCCCGCGCGCCGTCCGCGTCCGTCCGCGGCCGCCGGTGGTGGGCGGCACTGCCGAGCCAGTGCCAGGGGAGGCCCGTCGCGGTTGAGGAGGCTCACGGTGTCGCGTACGCCCACCGTCGCGACCAATCGCGTCCTCACCCTGCCCAATCTGATCAGTTTCCTGCGCCTGCTCGGCGTCCCGGTCTTCATGTGGCTGATGATCGGGCCGCAGAACGACGTCGCCGCGGTGGTCGTGCTCGCGATCGGTGGCAGCAGCGACTGGGTCGACGGCTGGGTCGCCCGCCGGCTCGGCCAGGTCAGCCGCCTCGGTGAGCTGCTCGACCCGGCCGCGGACCGGCTCTACATCCTCGCGGTGCTGGTCACCTTCACGTACCGCGAGATCGTCCCCTGGGAGTTCACCGCCGCCCTGGTGGCCCGCGAGCTGATGATGGCGCTCTGCCTGTTCGTCCTGCGCCGCAACGGGTTCGGCCCGCCGCAGGTCCACTACCTCGGCAAGACCGCCACGTTCATTCTGCTCGCCGCGTTCCCCGTGCTGCTGCTCGCGCACGCCGCGCCCCCGATCGCGACCGGCGCCGCGGCGGTCGGCTGGGGGCTGGCCTGGTGGGGCATCGTCCTCTACTGGATCGCCGGCTTCCTCTATGTCGGCCAGGCCGCGCGGGTGATCCGCGCCGGCCGCCAGCAGACGGGCGAGCCGGCATGACGGGCCCCACCGACGACAAATCGCCGCAGCGCCGCTGGATGTCGCCGGACTTTCTCACCGAGCTGTTCAGCAACCCCCTTGATCCGGGGTACGCGGACGCGGCCGCCCGCCGCGCGCGGGAAGGCCCGCCGCGGGGGTGGCGGCAGGGCACCCGGCGGACCGCCGCGGTGCTGGTCGCCGGGCTGATCGGCCTGCTGTTCGCCGTCGCCTACCGGCAGACCGTCGCCGACGAGCCGCGCCGCAGCCAGGCCCGGGCCGACCTGGTCAGCCAGATCAAGGCGCGCCAGGAGGCCACCGAGAACCTGCGCAGCCAGGCCGACCGCCTCCGTGACGAGGTCGCCCGCGAGCGCGACGCGGCCCTCGGCGGCGACCAGGCCGCCCAGCGGCGCGACGTCGAGGCCGCCACCGGGCTGCGCCGCGTCACGGGCGACGGGCTGGTCGTCCGGCTGACCGACTCCGCCGAGGCCGCCGAGGGCGATGACGCCAGCGACCTCGGCCGGATCTTCGACCGTGACCTGCAGCTCGTGACCAACGCCCTGTGGGCGTCCGGCGCCGAGGCGATCGCGATCAACGACCAGCGGCTCACCGCGACCTCGACGATCCGCAAGGCCGGCGGCGCGATCCTGGTCGACTTCCGCCCGGTCACGAGCCCGTACGAGATCCGGGTGATCGGGGACCGCGACCTCGAGGACAAGTTTCAGGACTCCGCCGCGGCGGCGCTGATGCGCAAGGTCGCCGACGCCGAGCACATCGGCTTCGACACGCACCGCGAGGACGACCTCAACCTGCCCGCGGCCACCGAGCCACAGCTCAACTACGCGACCCGCCCGACGCCGGCCAGCGCCACGCCGACGCCCGGCGGCACCTCCCCGAAACCGTCCGGAGGCGGCTAGATGATCCCCGTTCTCGCCCTCATCGTGGGTGTCGTCCTCGGCCTCGTGTTCGGCCCGACCGTGCCCGGCTGGCTGGAGCCGTACCTGCCGATCGCGGTGGTCGCGGCCCTCGACGCCGTCTTCGGCGGCGTCCGGGCCAAGCTCGACGGCATCTTCGACGACCAGCAGTTCGTGATCTCCTTCATCTCGAACGTGCTCGTGGCCGCCCTGATCGTCTACCTCGGCGACCAGCTCGGCGTGGGCGGCCAGCTCTCCACGGGCGTCGTGGTCGTGCTCGGGGTCCGTATCTTCGGCAACGTGGCTGCGATCCGCCGACACCTGTTCCGGGCCTGACGCGGGAGGACCGACGATGACCGACGACCACCCGCGCGACAGCGGCGCCGACGAGCCGACCTCACGCCTCGAGCCGCCGGCCCGCGACGAGCCAACCGACCGCACGGAGCGGCCGGCTCTCGATGAGCCGACCTCGCGCATCGACCGGCCCGCGGGCGATGAGCCGACCTCGCGTATCGAGCGGCCTGCCGGCGATGAGCCGACCTCGCGCATCGAACGGGC
>NZ_JBFAIU010000531.1:0-3430 GCF_040654855.1 Asanoa sp. NPDC050611 | reverse complement strand
CCCAGGGCGGATTAGCCTGGCCCTGGAACCCTTGGTCATCCGGCGGAAGGGTTTCTCACCCTTCTTGCGCTACTCATGCCTGCATTCTCACTCGCACCGCGTCCACAACTCGATCACTCGGCTGCTTCACCCGCGGCACGACGCTCCCCTACCCATCCACACACCTGCACCCAAACCCGAAAGTTTGGGCGGGGTTAAAGTGTGAATGCCACAGCTTCGGCGGTGTACTTGAGCCCCGCTACATTGTCGGCGCGGAACCACTTGACCAGTGAGCTATTACGCACTCTTTAAAGGGTGGCTGCTTCTAAGCCAACCTCCTGGTTGTCTAAGCGACCCCACATCCTTTTCCACTTAGCACACGCTTAGGGGCCTTAGCTGGTGATCTGGGCTGTTTCCCTCTCGACTACGAAGCTTATCCCCCGCAGTCTCACTGCCGCGCTCTCACTTACCGGCATTCGGAGTTTGGCTGATTTCGGTAAGCTTGTAGGCCCCCTAGACCATCCAGTGCTCTACCTCCGGCAAGAAACACGCGACGCTGCACCTAAATGCATTTCGGGGAGAACCAGCTATCACGGAGTTTGATTGGCCTTTCACCCCTAACCACAGGTCATCCCCCAACTTTTCAACGTTGGTGGGTTCGGCCCTCCACGCGGTCTTACCCGCGCTTCAGCCTGCCCATGGCTAGATCACTCCGCTTCGGGTCTAGAACATGCGACTCAACGCCCTATTCGGACTCGCTTTCGCTACGGCTCCCCCACCACGGGTTAACCTCGCCACATGCCACTAACTCGCAGGCTCATTCTTCAAAAGGCACGCCGTCACCCCTAAAGGCTCCGACGGATTGTAGGCGAACGGTTTCAGGTACTATTTCACTCCCCTCCCGGGGTACTTTTCACCATTCCCTCACGGTACTCGTCCGCTATCGGTCACCAGGAAGTATTCAGCCTTACCAGGTGGTCCTGGCAGATTCACGGCAGATTACAGGGGTCCGCCGCTACTCGGGAACAACCACAGAAGACCAGCCACTTTCACCTACCGGACTATCACCGTCTACGGTCGGCCTTTCCAGACCATTCGACTAGCAACTGGCTTTGTAACTCCTCGACGGGTCGTCAGCCCCGTCCGTGATGTCCCACAACCCCGACCACGCAACCCCTGACAGGTATCACACGCAACCGGTTTAGGCTCAATCCGCTTTCGCTCGCCACTACTCACGGAATCACTGTTGTTTTCTCTTCCTACGGGTACTGAGATGTTTCACTTCCCCGCGTTCCCTCCACACACCCTATGAATTCAGGTGCAGGTGACACCACATAACTGGTGCCGGGTTACCCCATTCGGACACCCTGGGATCACAGCTAGGTTGACAGCTCCCCCAGGCCTATCGCGGCCTCCCACGTCCTTCATCGGCTCCTGGTGCCAAGGCATCCACCGTTCGCCCTTGACAACTTGACCACAAAGATGCTCGCGTCCACTGTGCAATTCTCAACAAACAACCAACCCACAACCCACAGCCCCACACCAAACCCGACAACCGCCGGCGGTATATGGGACCAGGCCATGCCTGGCGCTCCGATCCGAAAGAACCCCACACAAAGTGGCTTGTTCCTTCAGGACCCAACAGGGTGTTCATCATCCAAGACCAGCCGCACCAACCAGGACTCGTTCCTTCGCGACAAGCGCGTGTACTAGAGCTGGTGGCCGTTGCCGACCTGAACTCGCCAGTGTCTCCGCCATTGAGCACCCCCACCCCACATTCGGAGGTGGTGGGCTCCTACCCGGCGTTGGCCGGGAGGTGCTCCTTAGAAAGGAGGTGATCCAGCCGCACCTTCCGGTACGGCTACCTTGTTACGACTTCGTCCCAATCGCCAGCCCCACCTTCGACGGCTCCCTCCACAAGGGTTGGGCCACCGGCTTCGGGTGTTGCCGACTTTCGTGACGTGACGGGCGGTGTGTACAAGGCCCGGGAACGTATTCACCGCAGCGTTGCTGATCTGCGATTACTAGCGACTCCGACTTCACGGGGTCGAGTTGCAGACCCCGATCCGAACTGAGACCGGCTTTTTGGGATTCGCTCCACCTTACGGTATCGCAGCCCATTGTACCGGCCATTGTAGCATGCGTGAAGCCCTGGACATAAGGGGCATGATGACTTGACGTCATCCCCACCTTCCTCCGAGTTGACCCCGGCAGTCTTCGATGAGTCCCCGGCATAACCCGCTGGCAACATCGAACGAGGGTTGCGCTCGTTGCGGGACTTAACCCAACATCTCACGACACGAGCTGACGACAGCCATGCACCACCTGTCACCGCCCCCGAAGGACCTCCCATCTCTGGAAGTTTTGCGGTGATGTCAAACCCAGGTAAGGTTCTTCGCGTTGCATCGAATTAATCCGCATGCTCCGCCGCTTGTGCGGGCCCCCGTCAATTCCTTTGAGTTTTAGCCTTGCGGCCGTACTCCCCAGGCGGGGCGCTTAATGCGTTAGCTGCGGCACAGAGAACCGGAGAGGCCCCCCACACCTAGCGCCCAACGTTTACAGCGTGGACTACCAGGGTATCTAATCCTGTTCGCTCCCCACGCTTTCGCTCCTCAGCGTCAGTATCGGCCCAGAGACCCGCCTTCGCCACCGGTGTTCCTCCTGATATCTGCGCATTTCACCGCTACACCAGGAATTCCAGTCTCCCCTACCGAACTCTAGCCTGCCCGTATCGGCTGCAAGCCCGCAGTTGAGCCACGGGATTTCACAGCCGACGCGACAAGCCGCCTACGAGCTCTTTACGCCCAATAAATCCGGACAACGCTCGCGCCCTACGTCTTACCGCGGCTGCTGGCACGTAGTTGGCCGGCGCTTCTTCTGCAGGTACCGTCACTCTCGCTTCGTCCCTGCTGAAAGAGGTTTACAACCCGAAGGCCGTCATCCCTCACGCGGCGTCGCTGCATCAGGCTTCCGCCCATTGTGCAATATTCCCCACTGCTGCCTCCCGTAGGAGTCTGGGCCGTGTCTCAGTCCCAGTGTGGCCGGTCGCCCTCTCAGGCCGGCTACCCGTCGTCGCCTTGGTAGGCCATCACCCCACCAACAAGCTGATAGGCCGCGAGCCCATCCCAGACCGAAAAACTTTCCACAACCAACCATGCGATCAGTCGTAGGTATCCGGTATTAGCCCCCGTTTCCGAGGGTTATCCCAAAGTCCAGGGCAGGTTACTCACGTGTTACTCACCCGTTCGCCGCTCGAGTACCCCGAAGGGCCTTTCCGCTCGACTTGCATGTGTTAAGCACGCCGCCAGCGTTCGTCCTGAGCCAGGATCAAACTCTCCAACAAAAACTTGAAAAGTGTCCCGGCAATCCAATTAACGGATGCCAAAAACAATCACAATTGGCACTGGCTTATCAAACACCCTGTTGAGTTCTCAAAGAACAAACACACACC
>NZ_JBFAIU010000530.1:0-3440 GCF_040654855.1 Asanoa sp. NPDC050611 | reverse complement strand
GAGCGTGGCGGCCCGCCCGGCGACGCTGTCGGCGCCGCCGAGCGGGATCAGCCCGGGGGCGAGGGTCTGGTCGCGCAGCCCGATGGCGTCGAGCGCGTCGGCGACGACGGCGCTGTAGAGGGCGCCGAGCCGGGTCAGGTGGTCCATGGCGTTCCCTTCGGGCCGGCGAGCACCTTGCCGGCCGGTGCGTCGTGGCCGGCGAGGGCGAGTGCGTGGACGGCGCCGGGCAGATCGGTGCGGTGGGTGATCAGGCCGGCGTACGCGGCCGCGTCGGCGGTCAGGTGCTCGAGGGCGGCCGCGAAGTCGCCCCGGTCGTGCGAGAGCGAGCCGACCAGCTCGAGTTCCTTGTGGACGGTCGCCCACATGTCGATCGGAGTGGCCCGGTCATGGATGCCGACCACCACCATGCGGGACCTGGCCGGCATATGTGCGATCGCCTCCGCGAGGGCGGAACGGCTGCCGGCGCACTCGAACACCACCCAGGCGCGGTCGTCGCTATCCACATCGGACAAGTCAGCCGCCGTCGCCAGGCCGGTGAGCGCGGCGACCTGCTCCCGCCGGGCCGCCACAGGGTCGACCGCGACGACCGGCCCTTCGGCCTTGCGCAGGAGCATGGCGATCACCAGGCCGACCGGGCCGGTGCCGAGCACGACCGCGCGGGCCCCGGTCAGGTCGCCGGCGCGGGCGACGGCCCGGATGCCCACGGCGAGCGGCTCGGCGAGCGTCGCAACGTCCATCGGCAGATCGTCGGGGACCCGCAGGCACGTGCTGGCGGGCACGTCGACGAACTCGGCCAACCCGCCGTCGAGCTGCTGGCCGATCGCGGTCAGGCGGGGGCAGAGGTTGACCTGGCCGGCCCGGCAGGCGGGGCAGGCGTCGCAGCCGAGCAGCGTGTCGGTGACCACCCGGGTGCCGGCCGGGAACGCGTCCGTGCCGGCGATGACCACGCCGCTGACCTCGTGGCCGAGCACGAGCGGGGCGTGCCGGCCGGAGACCGGGTGGGCGGTGACCGGGATGACGACCGGGCCGCGGGCGTACTCGGCGGTATCGGAGCCGCACAGCCCGCACCAGGTGACCCGCAGGCGCAGCCATCCCGGCGCGGGACCGTCGGGCAGCGTCCACGACTGGGCGCGGACGTCGCCGCGGCGGTGCCAGACGACCGCCCACATCTCAGGCATGGGCCACCACCGGGTCGAACACGCGGGTGCCGGGCTTGGCGTAGCGGCGTACGGCCTCGATGTCGACGTCGACGCCGATGCCGGGCGCGTCGGTCATCGCGATGCGACCGCGCACGATCAACGGGGTTCCTCCGATGAGCTCGTCGAAGAACGGCACCGACAGGCCGTGGTGTTCGAGCGCCAGCAGGTTGGGCATGGTCGAGGCGGCCTGGGCGGCGAACGCGGTGCCGATCGGGCCGGCGATGTTGTGCGGCGCCACGGCGATGCCGCGGGCGGCGGCGGTCTGCGCGACCAGCCGGGCCTCGGCCAGGCCGCCGACCTTGGCGAGGTCGGGGGTGACCACGGCGACGGCGTGCTCCTCGATCAGCGGCGCGAAGGCGGTCCAGCGGCCGAGGTTCTCGCCGGTGCCCAGGGGCACCGGGGTGGACCGGGCGAGCTGCCGCAGGCCGCTGACGTTGTCGGGCGCCAGGGGGTCCTCCAGCCACATCAGCGGCGCGCCCACGCAGGCCTCCGCGATCAGCTGGGCGGTGGGCAGGTCGTAGCGCCAGTGACAGTCCAGGGCGAACTCGGCGCCCGGACCCGCACCCCGCTGTACCGCGGCGATGATCTCCGGGAGGAGGTCGACGGCCGGCGCCGGAAGGTGGCGTCCCCCGGCGGTGGCGGGGATCAGGCCGGGCACGTCGACGTCGAACTTGAGGGCGTCGTAGCCGAGCGCGACGGCCGCCGCGGCGTGCGCGGCGATCCGGTCGAGGTCCACCGCCGTGGTCTCGGCGCCGGGCTCGAACAGCGTGCGGCCCAGGGTGCCGTCGCTGCTGTCGGCCCAGGCGGGCCTGCGGATCCGCAGCAGCGGGTCGAGGCTCATCAGTGCGGCGCCGCCGTGGCAGTCGGCGTAGACGCGGACGGACTCGTGGAAGCGGCCGCCGAGCAGCCTCCACAGGGGAGCGTCGAGGGCGCGGGCGGCGAGGTCCCACAGGGCCGCGTCGATGCCGGAGATGGCGTTGAGGACGACGCCCGCGGTCGATCCGGCGCCGGAGGCGGCGGTGTAGAGGCGGTCCACGATCCGGGTCACGTCGCGGGCGTCGGCGCCGACCACGAGCTCGCCGAGCGCGTCGACGATCTCGACCAGGCCCGGTGCGAAGAACGCCTCGCCCCAGCCGACCGTGCCGTCGACGGCCTCGATCCGGACGATCGTCCAGTCGAAGTTGGCCTCGACGACCGCCGTCGTGACGCTGCGGATGCGCACCCGGGCCTCCGTACTCTCTAAAACGTTTGAGGCTTTGGTTCGAACCGTCGGCGGCTTGTTGACACATCGCGACGTGGGAGGGATGTTAGACACATCGTTGAAACAGAGTAAAGACCTAAAACGTTTTAGGTGGCTGGCCCGGCCACCCGATGGTGCACGCGTTGACAGCGGTTGATGCGTGACGGAGAGTGAAGCCCATGCGCCTGGCCCGGCTCAGCGACGTCGCGACGTTGGCGGGGGTGTCGACCGCGACCGCCTCGCTCGCGCTCAACGGCCGGCCCGTCGCCGAGGAGACCCGGGCGCGCGTGCTCGAGGCGGCCGCGCAACTGCGATACGTCGCCCGGTCGCACGCCAAGGCGCTCAAGACCGGGCAGACCGGCGTGATCGGCTTCTGGATCGTCAACCGGCCGGGCACCGTCGAGCTGACCGAGGACTCGGGCTTCTTCTACCGGATCCTTCGCGGGGCGTTCACCGCCGCAGAGACCTACGGGTTCAGCATCTCGTTCAACGTCGCCCGCGCCGACCTCGGCCAGGTCGGTGAGCACCTGTCCGCGTTCGCGGGCCGCGGTCTCTACGACGCCGTGATCGTGGCGGCGCAGTGGGCCAACGACGGCTCCTACGCCGGAGCGGTGCGGGCGCGCGGCGTCCCGGTCGTCACCCTCAACGATCCCAACGAGCCCGGCGACGCCAACGTACGCGTCGACCAGCAGGCCGGCATCGGGTTGGCCGTCGAGCACCTGGTCGCCGCCGGACACCGGGACATCGCCTACCTCGCCGGCCCGGCCGGCCACCTCGACGCCGATGTCAGGCTGGCGGCGTTCTACAAGGCGACCGCCGAGCGGGGCCTGCGGGTGCCGGAGCACCACGTCCGCCGGGTCGACTACACGATCGAGGCCGGCGCGGAGGCGTTCGCCGCGCTGCTCGCCCAGAGCCGGTCGTTCACCGCGTTGCTGGCCGCCGACGACTTCGTCGCGGCCGGCGCCATCCAGACCGCACACCAGCGCGGCCTGCGGATACCC
>NZ_JBFAIU010000529.1:0-3453 GCF_040654855.1 Asanoa sp. NPDC050611 | reverse complement strand
CGGACGTGGCTGTGCGCGGTCCACTCGTCGAGGAACAGCCGCAGCAGGGCGTCGACGATCGGCCGGGTGTGCGTGTCGAGCCCGTACCGGCGTACTCACGTCGTCGAACACCTGGTAGGGCGCGTTGTCGTCGGTGCCGACCGGGCGCCACTGCCCGCCGTTGACCGAGGCGTAGAACGTGACCTCGTAGAACGACGAGCCGCCCACGTCGGCGGTCACCTTCAGCCGGCCGCGCGCGCCCGGTGCCGGCGTCGGCTGCGCCAGGGACACGGCCGGGGCCACCCGCGAGCCCGGCACCTTGCCGTTGGCCTCGTAGACCACCGCCGACAGCGGCGGCACCGACACCGTCAACCGGCCGTCGCCGCCCGAGCGCAGCGTCTTCGGGCCGGCGCCGTACACGTTCTTGAAGGTGTCGCGCCCCGATGCGTACGTCGGGATCGCCGCCGATGCCGCGGTCTCGCTGTTGTTGAGGGCGACGACGTATTCGCGCTGGTCCCGCCGGTCGATCCGGGAGAACGCGTAGACGCCCGCGCCCTCGCTCGCAAAGCGGTGCTGCTGTGCGCCGTCACGCAGCGCCGGATGCCGCTTGGTCAGCGCGGCCAGCCCGCCGATCGACTCGTACAACGGATGGGTCGTGACGTAGTTGTCCTGTGCGTGCGTCGCGTCGGTGCCCAGCAGGTCGTCGTCGAGGTAGTCCGGCACCCGGCTGGCGAACAGCGTCTGCCGGGCGTCCTGGTCGCCGCCGGGACCGGTGAAGCCCTGCTCGTCGCCGTAGTAGATGACCGGGTTGCCGCGCGACAGGTACATCAGCTCGTGGGCGAGCCGGTCCCGCGCCACCCACTCCGCGTCGGTGGCGCCCGGGTTGTCGCCGCGGACGAACCCGCCGATGCGGCCCATGTCGTGGTTCCCGAGGAACGTCGGTAGCTGGTAGACGTTGGAGTCCGCGTCGGTGTACCAGTCGTCGCCCGCGAAGAAGGTGCCCAGCGCCGCCGCCGGTTGGCCCCGCGAGGCGAAGTTGCGGGCCGCGTCCTGGAACGGGAAGTCGAGCACCGACTGCATCCGGTCGCGGGTGGTGAACTGCGACGTGAAGCTCTTCGTGGTGTCGAAGACCTCGCCGAACATGAAGAACTCGCGCTTGCCCTGGCGGTGCGCGTAGTCCAGGATCTCGGGACCGAACTCCTGCCAGAACTCGTCGTTGACGTGCTTCATCGTGTCGATGCGGAAGCCGTCGACGCCGAAGTCCCGGATCCACGTCTTGTAGATGTCGATCATGCCGCGGACGACCCGCGGGTTCTCGGTGAACAGGTCGTCGAGCCCGAAGAAGTCGCCGTAGTAGGAGTTCTCGCCGACGAACGTCGTGTCGCCACGGTTGTGGTAGAGCGTGACGTCGTTGAGCCACGCCGGCACCTTCAGGTTTTGCTCCGCGGGGTCGAGCACCGGCTTGTAGGGGAAGGACGTCGCCGGGTCGAGCGCCGGGAACGAGGGCTGGCCGGCGAAGTCGCGGTCGTCGAACGCGGCGCCGGAGGCCGTGCGGTAGGGCACCGCGTCCTTGCTGACGTAGCCGCGGCGCGCCCCCTCCTCGTAGCCGATGACGTCCGCGGTGTGGTTGGTGATGATGTCGAAGTAGACCTTCATGCCCTTGGCGTGGGCGGTGTCGATCAGGGCGCGAAGGTCCTCGTTGGTGCCGAGGTGGGGGTCGATCTGGGTGAAGTCGGTGATCCAGTAGCCGTGGTAGCCCGCCGACGGGCCGTCTTCGAGCTGGACCGCCTTGTTCTTGAAGCTGGGCGTCAGCCAGATCGAGGTGGTGCCGAGCCCCTTGATGTAGTCGATCTTCGAGCGCAGGCCCTTGAGATCGCCGCCGTTGTAGAAGCCCTTGCGGGTCGGGTCGAAGCCGGACACCAGCGGGTCGGAGCCCAGGCCACCCTGGTCGTTGGCGGCGTCGCCGTTGGCGAACCGGTCGGCCATCACGAAGTAGAAGTTCTCGTCGGTCACCGGCTCCCGCAGCGAGTGGCGGGCGGGCAGGTCGTCGTCGCGGCCGCCGGCGACCGCGGGAGCGGCCGGCAGCGCCGCCACGAGCAGCAGCGCGGCGGCGAGGCCGACTGTGCGCCGGATGGATCCAGGTATGGACATCTTCCCCCCTCGGGCATCGACGGACGGGACGTTACCGAAGGGCTCCGACATTGCAAGCGGGTGAACCAGACGGACAATTCAGGGGGTACGCGGGCGCAAACGTCCTCTTCAGGCGGCTGCGGGCAACGATTGCGCGGAAACGGTGGGGTCTCCTTCACAGGATCGTTATGTGGCGACGGGCGCCAGAAGTCTTTGCCGCAATATCCCTGCAGTCTCTAGACACCACCTGAGCTGCCCATGCGAACATATGTTCGTGTCAGAAGGGACCATCCTCCACGCCGACCTCGACGCGTTCTACGCGTCGGTCGAGCAGCGCGACCACCCCAGGCTGCGGGGCCGTCCGGTGATCGTGGGCGGCGGCGTGGTCCTGGCGGCGAGCTATGAGGCAAAGGCCGCGGGGGTACGCACGGCGATGGGCGGCCGTGCGGCGCGGCAGCTGTGCCCCGAGGCGATCGTCGTCGAGCCGCGGATGTCGGCCTACACGCGGGCGAGCAGGGCGGTGTTCGAGGTGTTCCGGCAGACGACGCCGGAGGTCGAAGGGCTGTCGATCGACGAGGCGTTCCTCGACGTCAGCGGCCTGCGGCGGATCGCGGGGCCGCCGTCGCAGATCGCCGCCGGCCTGCGGCGGGAGGTGCGCGAGCGGGTCGGGCTGCCCATCACGGTCGGGGTGGCGCGCACGAAGTTCCTGGCGAAGGTGGCGAGCGGGGTCGCCAAGCCCGACGGCCTGCTGGTCGTGCCGATCGAGCGGGAGATGCAGTTCCTGCATCCGCTGCCGGTGGAGCGACTATGGGGCGTCGGCAAGGTGACCGCGGCCAAGCTCCGCGACCGGCGCATCTTCACGGTCGGCCAGTTGGCGGGCCTCGGCGAGGCGACGCTGGTGTCGCTGCTGGGCCGGGCGGCCGGGCGCCACCTCGACGCGCTGTCGCACAACCGCGACCCGCGCGCGGTGCAGACCGGCCGGCGGCGCGGCTCGATGGGGGCACAGCGCGCGCTGGGCCGCGGTCCGCGCACGCCGGCCGCGCTCGACGCGATGCTGGCCGGCCTGGTCGACCGCGTGTCGCGACGCATGCGCGCGGCCGGCCGCACCGGGCGCACGGTCGTGCTGCGGTTGCGCTTCACGGATTTCACGCGGGCGACCCGCTCGCACACGCTGCCCCGCGCGACGTCACACACCCAGACGATCCTGGACGCGACGCGCCGTCTGCTGGCGACGGCGCTACCGATGATCGAGGAACGCGGCATCACGCTGATCGGCATCTCGGTCGGCAACCTCGACGACCGCTACGTCCAGCTGCTGCTGCCGTTCGCGGAGCAGGACGGGGC
>NZ_JBFAIU010000528.1:0-3545 GCF_040654855.1 Asanoa sp. NPDC050611 | reverse complement strand
GTCGACTGGACCCGCGAGCTGGTCGCCGTCCCGGACCGCGGCCCGGCCCCGTTCACCGCCGGGCTCGAGGCGAAGTGGGCCCAGGGCCAGACGTCGACCAGCGCGCTGACCGTGCAGCGGGACAGCGGGCCGGGCACGGCGATGGGCTCCGGCGGCTCGCAGAGCATCTCGCGGTTCGTGGACGCCGGGGTCTACCTCTACCACCGGGGCGCCTCGACGATCACCACGCGCCCGGACCGGATCCAGATCACCAGCCCGACCGGGGACGTGGCCAACGTCCAGGTCAAGGAGTGGCTGCCGATCCCGGCGGAGTCGCCGGAGGGTCCGGGATACCAGAAGGACTTCGTCACCAGCTATCTGACCCCGACCGAGCTCTACAACCGGATCAAGGCGCTCGCCGCCGAGTTCCCGCAGCTTGCCGAGATCGTCGAGCTGCCGAACAAGACCAACGGCTACCGCCGCAAGGCGCAGGCCGTGCTCGGCACCGCGAACGCCAGCCGGGTCGCCGTCGACTCGCGTGCCTGGGGTCACGAGGGCGGCAACGACATCTCCGTCGAGCTGGCCAACCCGGGCGCCGCCGACCAGCCGCTGTCGGTCAGCGTGACCGGCAACGACATCACGGTGAGCCTGGCGACCGACGCCGGCGGCGTCGTGACCAGCACCGCCGCGCAGGTCGTCGCGGCCCTGAACGCCAGCGCCGGCTCCCTGATCGTGGCGTACACCTATCGGGGCAACACCGGTGCCGGTGTGGTGGCCACCGCCGCCCGCACGCCGCTGACCGACGGGCTTCGGGCGCCGGCGAGCGTCTCCCGCGATCCGCAGCCGGTCTACGCGATCCGGATCGGCAAGACCCGGGACGGCTCGAAGACCGGTGTCCTGGCGTACGCACAGGAGCACGCCCGTGAGTGGGTGCCGCCGCTGGTCACCATCGAGACCGCGGAGCGGCTGCTGCGCAACTACGCGCACGACGGCAAGACCAAGCAACTGCTGGACAACCTGGACATCTGGATCGCCCCGTCGGTCAACCCGGACGGCGGCCACTACTCGTTCTACGACTTCAACTCGCAGCGTCGCAACATGACCAACCACTGCCCGCTGACCGGGTCCGCGGATGCCCTCGCCCGCAACTCCTGGGGCGTGGACAACAACCGCAACTACACCGAGTACAGCCTCTTCGACGGCTACTCGGGCGCCTCCGCGAGCTGCACGAGCGACACGTACGCCGGACCCAGCGAGCTCTCCGAGCCGGAGAACAAGAACATCGACTGGCTGGCGGCCCGGCCGAACATCAAGTTCTCGATGAACCTGCACTCGTCCGGCAACTACTTCATGTGGTCGCCGGGCGCGTACGCCACCCCGGGCCGGATCTCGGCGCCGCGGCCGACGCTGGCCGAGGAGTCGTTCTTCTGGGGTGCCTCGTCCCGGATCCTCACGGCGATCAAGCGCCACCGCAACATGGCGGTGACGCCGGCCCGGACCGGCCCGATCTCCGACGTGCTCTACTCGGCGGCGGGCAACTCGGGCGACATGCTCTGGTACAAGTACGGCATCTACGCTTGGAACTTCGAGGTGGGCACGTCGTTCCAGCCCACGTGGGCGTCGGCGCACGAGGAGACGTTGGAGTTCTCCAACGGCCTGGTCGAGCTGCTGCGGGTCGCCCGTGACTACTCCACCGATCACCAGCGTCCGGAGAGCACCCTGTCGGTGACCCCGAGCGCGACTGAGGGCATGGTCAACGTCCAGTTCGACGTGACCGAGCCGGCCGCCGTCTTCTACACATTGGACAATGGAGCCCCGACCTACGCGTCCACGTTGTACGGTTCCGCAGGTGTCCGCGAGGGCGGCGAGATCCTGAACGTGCCCGTCGGGACCAGGATCAACTGGTTCTCGGTGGACGCCGCCGGCAACGTGGAGAAGAACTACGTTCCGGACGGCAGAGGCAAGAACTTCAACAAGGGCCAAGCCATCCTGCCCATCGGTTAGTCCTGGCGGCCGCGGCACTCATCGGGTGCCGCGGCCGCTCTCTCTGAGCACCAGCGCAGTACTCGGAGGGAGCGCGTCGGTCGGATTGGCGGGTCGGCCCGTGAGCAGGTCGAGCCCGTCGGCCCGCAAAGCGTAGGGACGCGAGTGCTTTAGGCGCGTTGTGACGTACACATTGCCCTGCGCCCAGTGCGACCGGGTTGTGGCGTAACCGATCCGGCGACCCGGTCGCCTGCAGACCCCGATGGGGCGCGCCGTGTAAGACACCTACTCCAGTGAGATCAACGAGAGTCAGGCGGGGGAACGCATGGAGGTGCGCCCCGACGGCACCTGGAGTCCACGAGTCGGACCGATCAACAGCGGGTCTACACGCTCCTCGACGAGTCCGTGCTCAACCGGCAGCTCGGCAACGACCAGGTCCGCACCCAGTAGTTTGCCACACCGGCGACCGGCTTCAACGGACGAGTCGGAGCCGCTCTGCTCATCACCGCCCCGTCACTGGTTGCGAGTGGCGGCGAAGGCGCCGTTCCCCGCAAAGGCCAGCTTTTCGAAACGCTCGGCCATGCGACGGTGCGCGGCAGCATCCGGATGTAGCCGATCAGGCAGCGGCAGCTCCGCGAAGTCCTCCTCGCCATAGAGCTCGAGCCCATTCAGGTAATGCAACTGAGGGTCACGAACGGCGCGCTCGGCCACGATCCGGGCGAGCTCGTCACGGATCATCCGCAGCGTCAGCTTCCCGGCGGCCCGGTCGGCAGGGTCGCCGGTCGCGACGAACTTGACCTGCCCCTCGCGCACGGCCTCGAGGTCGAAGGCGCCGGGCCCAGGAGTGTCCTCATGGATCGGGCAGTAGATCGGCGAGACCACGAGCAGCGGCGTGGCAGGGTGCCCGTCCCGGATCGTGTCGAGGAAGCCGTGCACAGCCGGGGTGAACGCCCGCAGCCTCATCAGATCGGTGTTCACCAGGTTGATGCCGATCTTGATGCTGATCAGGTCGGCGGCCGTGTCCCGCATGCTGCGGGCGGTGAACGGGTCGAGCAGCGCACTGCCGCCCAGACCCAGGTTGAGCAGCTCCACACCGCCCTGCGCCGCCGCCAGCGCCGGCCAGGTGGTGGACGGGCTCGCGGCGTTCGAGCCGTGGCTGATCGAGCTGCCGTGGTGTAGCCATACCGGCCGGTCATTGCCCGTGGCCGGCGTGATCGGGGCGTCGGTGCGCAGCGCGACCAGGTCGGTGATTTCGTTGTGCGGCAACCAGATCTCGACGTTCTTGTCGGTGTCCGGCAGGCCGGTGAACGAGACCGTGCCGGCCGGCCCGGTCCGGTGTGCGGCCGTCCCGGTGCTCATGTCGATGGTCACGGTGTTGCCGCCGGGCACACTGCTCTGCCCGGCCAGGCTGCCGTCGATGAGCAGGTCGTAGCGGCCGGGCGGCTGGGCCGGCAGGCCGGTGTAGACCCGCCGGGTGGCCACGGCGTCGAGCTCGATCGCGGTCGCGGCAGTCCGGAAGCAGACCCGTACCCCGGACGGCTGGGCCTCGACCAGGTGCAGTTGCGGATCCGGGCTCTGCGCGC
>NZ_JBFAIU010000527.1:0-3547 GCF_040654855.1 Asanoa sp. NPDC050611 | reverse complement strand
GCTCGGCGCCGGCCTGCTGTGGTTCGGCTGGTTCGGCTTCAACGCCGGCTCCGAGTCGTCACCGTACCGAGGTTGCCCACCCCGGACCCGCCGTAGTCCGCGGCGTCGGTGTTGAGCACCTCGACCCAGGCCCCACCCCGCGGCAGACCGATCCGGTAGTCCTCGTGCGGTACGGCCGCGAAGTTCGCGACGCACACCAACGGCGACCCGTCCGGCGCCAGCCGGATGAACGCCAGCGTGTTGTTGGCGGCGTCGTCGGACACGATCCACCGGAACCCGGCCGGCGTGGTGTCCTGCGACCACAGCTCGGGCGCCCCCCGATAAAGAACGTTGATGTCGCGCACCAGCCGCTGCAGCCCCGACCGTTGCGGATCCGATGGCAGCGACCAGTTGAGCCCGCGCTCCTCGTTCCACTCCTCGTCGTCCCCGAGCTCGCATCCCATGAACAGGAGCTGCTTGCCCGGATGCGCCCACATGAACGCGAGCAGGGCCCGGACGTTGGCCAGCCGCTGCCACAGGTCACCGGGCATCTTGGACAGCAGGGAACGCTTACCGTGTACGACCTCGTCGTGCGAGATCGGCAGCACGTAGTTCTCCGACCACGCGTACACCATGGAGAACGTCACCTGGTTGTGGTGGTACTGCCGGTGGACGGGTTCCTTGGAGACGTACAGCAGGGTGTCGTGCATCCACCCCATGTTCCACTTGAACCCGAAGCCGAGCCCGCCGCCGGACGTGGGCCAGGTGACGCCCGGGTAGGCCGTCGACTCCTCCGCGATCATCACGACACCGGGGTGGTGCTTGTAGACGGTCGCGTTCGCCTCCTGCAGGAACCCGATCGCGTCGAGGTTCTCGCGCCCACCATACTGGTTGGGCTCCCACTGCCCTTCCTTGCGCGAGTAGTCCAGGTAGAGCATCGACGCGACGGCGTCGACCCGCAGACCGTCCACATGGAACTCGCCGCACCAGTAGAGGGCGTTGGCGACGAGGAAGTTGCGCACCTCGCGGCGACCGTAGTCGAAGATGTACGTGCCCCAGTCGGGGTGCTCCCCGCGCCGCCAGTCGCCGTGCTCGTAGAGCGGCGTCCCGTCGAACCGGGCCAGCGCCCACTCGTCGCGCGGGAAGTGCGCCGGCACCCAGTCGAGCAGCACGCCGATCCCGGACTGGTGCAGCCGGTCGACCAGATAGCGGAAGTCGTCGGGGTCACCGAACCGGGCCGTCGGCGCGTAGTAGCCCGTGACCTGGTAGCCCCACGACCCGCCGAACGGGTGTTCCATCACCGGCAGGAACTCGACGTGCGTGAAGCCCATCTCCACGACGTACTCGGTGAGCTGGTCGGCCAGCTCGCGATAGCCGAGACCGGGCCGCCACGAGCCCAGGTGCACCTCGTAGACGCTCATCGCCTCCTGGTGCGGCTTCGCGGACGCCCGCCGGGCCATCCACTCGGCGTCCTTCCAGTCGTACGACGACTCGTCGACGACCGACGCCGTGCGCGGCGGCACCTCCGTGCGCCGGGCGAGGGGGTCGGCCTTCTCCCGCCACACGCCGTCGCCGCCCAGGATCCGGTACTTGTAGCGGTGCCCGACCGCCGCGTCCGGCACGAAGATCTCCCAGACGCCGCTGCTGCCCATCGAGCGCATCGGCCAGCCGTCGTGGGGTCCCCAGCCGGTGAAGTCGCCGATCACCCGGACCCCGCGCGCGCTCGGCGCCCAGACGGTGAACGAGACGCCGCCGTCGCGGGCGTGCGCGCCGAGCGCGTCCCAGAGCCGCTCGTGCCGGCCCTCGTTGATCAGGTGCAGGTCGAGCTCGCCGATCGTCGGCCCGAACCGGTAGGGGTCGTCGAACACGCGCCCGTCGGCGTCGACCCGGTAGTCGAGCACCGACCCGGGCACGGTCGCTTCGAACACCCCATCCGGGTGTACGCGCGACGCCGGGTACCGCTCGTCGCCGACCACGATGGCGACCTGGTCGGCACCGCGGCGCAACGTCCGTATCGTGGTGCTCCCGTCGCGCGGGTGCGCGCCGAGGGTCGCGTGCGGATCGTGCGCCGCACCGGTGATCAGCTCGTCCATGTCCCTACCTCACCCCACGCCGCATGGCGCGGTCCCTCGCCTCACCGACGCGGCCGCACCGAGAGGATGTGCGCCGGCTCGAGGAACGGGTCGAGCCGGACCGCGTTGCGTTGGCCCCAGTCGTACGTGCCCCCGGTGAGCTGGTCCGTAACAACGAACCGTTCGTGCCAGTCCATGCCCAGGGCCGGCATGTCCAGCGTCGTGTTGCCCCACTGGACCCCGCCCGAATCGAACGAGCAGATGACCAGAACGGTGTTGTCCACCCGCGGGTCGCGCTTGGACCAGCACAGCAGCGCCGGGTTGTCGATCTCGTGGAAGCGCAGGTTGCGCAGCCAGTGCAGCGCCGGGTTGTCGCGCCGGATCGCGTTGAGCCGCCCGAGGAAGCCGGCCAGCGAGCGGCCCGCCGCCTCGGCGCCGGCCCAGTCCCGCGGGCGCAGCTCGAACTTCTCGTTGTCCAGGTACTCCTCCGCGCCGGGCCGGGCCACGTGCTCGAACAGCTCGTAGCCCGCGTACAGCCCCCATGAGGGCATCAGCAGGCTGGCCAGCACCGCGCGGATCTTGAACATCGGCGGCCCGCCGTGCTGGAGGGTCTCGTGCAGGATGTCCGGCGTGTTCGGCCAGAAGTTCGGCCGCATGTGGTCGGCCGCCGCGACGAGCTGCTCGCAGTACTCGCGCATCTCCCAGGCGGTCGTGCGCCAGGTGAAATAGGTGTACGACTGGCTGAAGCCGATCTTGCCGAGCCCGTTCATCATCGCCGGGCGGGTGAACGCCTCCGCGAGGAACAGCACGTCCGGATCGACGGCCTTGACCTCCGCGATCAACCAATGCCAGAAGTTGACCGGCTTGGTGTGCGGATTGTCCACCCTGAAGATCTTGACGCCTTGCGCGACCCAGTGCAGGACGACCCGCCGCACCTCCTGGCGGATCCCCTCCGGGTCGTTGTCGAAGTTCAACGGGTAGATGTCCTGGTACTTCTTCGGCGGGTTCTCGGCGTACGCGATGCTGCCGTCGGCCCGCGTCGTGAACCACTCCGGGTGTTCCTTGACCCAGGGATGGTCGGGCGCGCACTGCAGGGCGAGGTCCATCGCGACCTCGAGCCCGTGCTCGGCCGCCTTGGCGATGAACGCGCGGAAGTCGTCGAGCGTGCCCAGCCGCGGGTGGATCGCGTCGTGCCCGCCCTCGTCGGAGCCGATCGCCCACGGCGAGCCGACGTCGCCCTCCTCCGCGACCAGGGCATTGTTCTTGCCCTTGCGGTTGACGCGGCCGATCGGGTGGATCGGCGGCAGGTAGAGGACGTCGAAGCCCATCTTGGCCACGCCCGGCAGCCGCTGTTGCGCGGTCTCGAACGTGCCGTGCCGGCTGTGCCCGTCACCGACGACCGCGCCCTCCGACCGCGGGAAGAACTCCTGACTTGACCCGCGCCAGCGCCACGGCCTCCGTACCCTCGGCAATGGTCAGATGCGCGGTGGCGCCAA
>NZ_JBFAIU010000526.1:0-3548 GCF_040654855.1 Asanoa sp. NPDC050611 | reverse complement strand
GCTAACCATCGACGATTGACACGAATCGCGAACGCGAAGATCCTGGTTTCGGGCGCCGGCATCGCCGGCACGGCGCTGGCCTGGTGGCTGGCCGAGCACGGCGCGCACGTCACCGTCGTCGAGCGCGCCGAGGCACCGCGCGACGGCGGCTACAAGGTGGACATCCGCGGCGCGGCGCTGACCGTGGTCGACCGGATGGGGCTGCTCGACCAGGCGCGGGCCTGCCGCACGGGCGTCCGCGCCGGCTCGGTCGTCGACGCGACCGGCCGTCGGGTGGCGAGCATGGACGCCGACACCTTCGGCGGCCGCGTGCACGACGACGCCGAGCTGCTCCGCGGCGACCTGGCCCGGATCCTCCGCGACGCCACGGGCGACCGCGTGAGCTTCCGGTTCGGCACCGAGATCGAGTCGCTCGACGCCGACGGCACGGTGACCTTCGCGGGCGGTGCGCGCGAGCGCTACGACCTCGTGGTCGGCGCCGACGGGCTGCGCTCGCGGACCCGCACGCTGGCGTTCGGCGAGGGCGGCGTCCACGACCTCGGGCACTACATCGCGATCTGCTCGGTGCCCAACCACCTCGGCCTCGACCGCGAGGAGCTGACCTACGTCGGCCCGGGGCGCACCACGCTGGTCTACAGCACCGCCGGCCAGACCGATGCGAAGGCGATGTTCCTGTTCTCCGGCGACGAGCCACGCCCGCAGGGGCCGGAGGCACAGAAGCGGTTCCTGACGCAGGCGTACGCCCACGAGGGTTGGGAGGTTCCACGCCTGCTCGCGGCGATGGGCGACGCCGACGACTTCTACTTCGACACGATCAGCCAGGCCCGCCTCGACTCGTGGAGCCGCGGCCGGGTGACCCTCGTCGGCGACGCGGCCTACTGCGCCTCACCCGCCTCCGGTCAGGGCACGAGCCTCGCGCTGGTCGGCGCCTACGTGCTCGCGGGCGAGCTGGCGACCGCCGGCCTCGACGACGGCCCGCGCCGCTACGAGGAGCTGATGCGCCCCTACGTGGCCGCCAACCAGAAGCTCGGCCCGGCCAACATCAAGCGCATGGTGCTGCGCAGCCGCGGCCAGGTGCGGATGTCGATGCGGATGCTCGGGCTGCTCAACCGGCTGCCGGGCAAGGAGCGGATGCTGGCGAAGGTCGTCGAGCCGATCCACCGCGCGGCGACCGCGATCACGCTGCCCACTTACTGACCCCGGCCTGCCGCAGGCGATCTTCAACCGGTAGAACCGTGCACGTGAGCACGACTCCTGAACTCGCGGTGCCGGCGGCGGTCGACCGCCCCGGCAACCGACCACCGCCGGCCCGCGGCCTGCCCGGCTGGCTGCTGCGCCACCGCGTGCCGCCGGTCGGGCCCGAGAGCGACGAGCAGCACGGCCGGCCGCACGCCTGGTGGAAGGTCATGTGCCTGACCGGCGTCGACTACTTCTCGACCCTGGCCTACCTCCCGGCGATCGCGGCGCTGGCCGCCGGCGCGCTCTCGCCGCTGGCGACGCTGCTGATCGTGGCGCTCACGCTGCTCGGCATGCTGCCCATGTACCGGCGGGTGGCCAAGGAGAGCCCGCACGGCCAGGGCTCGGTCGCGATGCTGGAGAACCTGCTGCCGTTCTGGTGGGGCAAGCTGTTCGTGCTCGCCCTGCTCGGCTTCGTCGCCACGTCGTGGATCATCACGATCACGCTGTCGGCGGCCGACGCGTCGGTGCACCACGTGGAGAACCCGCACGCGCCGTCCGGGCTGCACGGCCACGAGGTGCTGATCACCGTGGTGCTGCTGCTCGTGCTCGGCGGCGTCTTCCTGCTCGGCTTCAGCGAGGCCGTGGGTGTGGCCATCCCGCTGGTCGGGGTGTTCCTGGCGCTCAACGCGGTGATCGTCGTGGTCGGCCTGGTCGACGTGTTCGGCACGGCGGGTGCCCTGTCGTCCTGGACCGACGCGCTGACCGCCGGCGGCACCGGCTTCGGCGACGTCGTCGGGCCCGCGGTGATCGCGTTCCCGCTGCTGGTGCTCGGCCTGTCCGGTTTCGAGACCGGCGTGAGCATGATGCCGCTGGTCGCCGCGGCCGGCACCGACCCGGCGACCCGGCTGCGCAACCGGGTACGCAACACCCGCAAGCTGCTCACCGCGGCCGCTCTGATCATGAGCGGTTACCTGGTCACGACGAGCTTCGTGACCACGGTGCTGATCCCCGCCGACGCGTTCCAGCCGGGCGGTGCCGCCGACGGGCGCGCGCTGGCCTATCTGGCGCACGAGAAGCTCGGCGAGGGCTTCGGCACCGTCTACGACATCAGCACGGTCCTGATCCTCTGGTTCGCGGGCGCGTCCGCCATGGCCGGCCTGATCAACATCGTGCCCCGCTACCTGCCGGGCTACGGCATGGCGCCCGAGTGGGGCCGCGCCGTGCGGCCGGTGGTGCTGGTCTACACGCTGGTCAGCGTCGTGATCACGATCGCCTTCAAGGCCGACGTCAACGCGCAGGCCGGCGCGTACGCCACCGGGATCCTGGCCATGATGGTCTCCGGCGCGGTGGCGGTCACCGTCTCCGCCCTGCGGCGCCGGCAGCGGGCCGCCTCTGCCGGGTTCACCGTGCTCACCCTCGTGCTGGTGTACGCGCTCGGCGAGAACATCCGCGAGAAGCCCGACGGCATCATGATCTCGGCGCTGTTCATCCTCGGCATCGTCGCGATCTCGCTGGTCTCGCGGGTGACCCGGACGATCGAGCTGCGGGCCGAGCGGATCGAGTTCGACGCCGCGGCCCGGGAGTTCGTCACCGACATGCTGGCCGAGGACGGCGCCATCACCATCATCGCCAACCAGGTGCAGGCCGGCGACGTCGCCGAGTACGACGCCAAGGAGCGGGAGCAGCGCGGCACCAACCCGGTCCCCGGCGCGGCCGGCGTGCTGTTCCTGGAGATCGAGGTGGTGGACCCGTCGGAGTTCAGCGACGTGCTGAAGGTGCGCGGGGTCGAGGTTGGCCGGCACCGGGATCCTGCGCGCGGACGCCCCCGCGGTGCCGAACGCGATCGCCGCGGTCCTGCTGGCCCTGCGCGACGCCACCGGCGTGCGGCCGCACTGCCACTTCGCCTGGGCCGAGGGCAGCCCGGTCGTCCACCTGCTGCGCTACCTGCTCCTCGGCCGCGGCGACACGGCCCCGGTGGTGCGCGAGATCATCCGCCAGGTCGAACCGGACCCGGCCCACCGCCCCGCGATCCACGTCGGCGGCTGAGGATCCTCAGTCGATCGTCGCGGTCAGCCCTTCGCCGCCGCGGTCGTCCGCGATGAGCGACGCGATCCTCGCCGCGACGTCCGACAGCCCGCCGTCGCCGAGCCGGCCGCCGGTGCGGAGCGTGACGAGATGGCGGACGACCGCGAGGTCCGTGTTGGCGTCCCAGTTCGGGTTGCGCTCGAGCTCGAGCAGGTTGTCGCGGGTGTAGGTCTTGACCTTGTACGGGCCCGCGTCCACATAGGAGATGGTCGGCGCAAAGGAGAGGTCCGAGAGGGAGACGTCCGACACCGAGAAGTGCAGCGGCCCGCCCCAGGCCGCGATGA
>NZ_JBFAIU010000525.1:0-3559 GCF_040654855.1 Asanoa sp. NPDC050611 | reverse complement strand
CTGCACCAACCCTGTTGACCCACACAGCCGCGTTTTCTCTGCTTCCAGATACGCATCACCGCGGGTGATGCGTGGATGGAAGCAGAGCAAAGCGTGGCGGAGAAACCCCGGCGGACGCGGCAGCGACGCGAAGCGAGCGGTGTCTGGCGGGAGCAACGGTCCGCACCCACCGCGGACCCGAGCAGGAAACGCTCAGCCGATGATCAGCGCCATCGCTTCCGACCGGCTCTTCGCGTCGCTCTGGAAGATGCCGCGGACCGCGGACGTGACCGTCTTCGAGCCGTCCTTCTGGATGCCGCGCATAGCCATGCAGAGGTGTTCGCACTCCAGGACCGCGATCACGCCGCGGGGCTCGAGCTTTTCCATCAGCAGGTCGGCGATCTGGGTGGTCAGGCGCTCCTGGACCTGCGGGCGCCGGGCGAAGATCTCGACCAGGCGGGCGAGCTTCGACAGGCCCGTTATGCGGCCGTTGACGCCCGGGATGTAGCCGATGTGTGCCACGCCCTTGAACGGGAGCAGGTGGTGTTCGCAGACGCTCATGACCTCGATGTCGCGGACCAGCACCAGCTCTTCGTGCTCGGCGTCGAAGGTCGTCCGGAGGACCTGGGCCGGGTCGACCCGCAGGCCCGCGAAGAGTTCCGCATAGGCCCGGGCCACCCGCAGCGGGGTCTTGACCAGGCCGTCGCGGTCCGGGTCCTCGCCGATGGCGATCAGGATCTCGCGGACCGCCTTCTCGATGCGGCCCAGGTCGACCGCGTCCTCTACCGGGCGGCCGGCCAGCTTGCCATCCACGAGCCGGGCGGCGAGGTAGTCGAGTTCCTCAACCTCGCCGTCCGCCTCGTAGTCGATGTTGCTCAGTGTGAGCCGTCCGAGTTGCTGTTGTTCGAGCCGCCGGTGTTGCCGCCGCCCACGCGGGCCTCGGCGCCGTCGGCCTCAGCCTGGACCTTGAGCGCGTCGCGCTCGGCCGGGGTGAGGACCGGAGGCTCGGTCGACGGGCGGCGCTTGCCGAAGCCGTTGTAGGGGGCCATCGGCGGCCGCTTGACGACGCGCGCCGCGATCCGGGCCATGTCGGTGGTCGAGATGGTTTCCTTCTCGATCAGCTCCAGGACCAGGTTGTCGAGCACGTCGCGGTATTCGACCAGGATCTCCCAGGCCTCGTCGTGCGCCAGCTCGATCAGCGAGCGGACCTCGCCGTCGATCTCGGCCGCGACCACGTCGGAGTAGTCCCGCTCGTGACCCATCGTGCGGCCCAGGAACGGCTCGTCGCCGCTGGTGCCGTACTTGACGGCCCCGAGCTTGGAGGACATGCCGTACTGGGTGACCATCGCCCGGGCCAGCGAGGTGGCCTTCTTGATGTCGTCGCCCGCCCCGGTGGTCGGCTCGTGGAAGACCAGTTCCTCCGCCGCGCGGCCGCCGAGGGCGTACGCAAGCGTATCGATCATCTCCGCACGGGTCTGGGTGTACTTGTCCTCGGTCGGGAGCACCAGCGTGTGACCCAGCGAGCGCGAACGGGGCAGGATCGTCACCTTGTGCACCGGCGCCGAGTGCGGCAGCGCCCAGGCGACCAGCGCGTGGCCGCCCTCGTGGTAGGCGGTGATCTTCTTCTCGTGGTCGCTCATCACCCGGGTGCGGCGCTGAGGGCCGGCCACCACGCGGTCGATGGACTCCTCGAGGTAGTCGTTGGTGATCGCCCGCTTGTCGTGCCGGGCGGTCAGCAGCGCGGACTCGTTGATCACGTTGGCCAGGTCGGCACCGCTGAAGCCCGGGGTACGCCGGGCGACCGCGTCGAGGTCGACGTCGGGCGCGAACGGCTTGCCCTTGGCGTGCACCCGCAGGATCGACTTGCGGCCGTCCATGTCGGGGGTGTCGACGGCGATCTGCCGGTCGAACCGGCCCGGGCGCAGCAGCGCCGGGTCGAGGATGTCCGGCCGGTTGGTGGCCGCGATCAGGATGACCCCGCCCTTGGTGTCGAAGCCGTCCATCTCGACGAGCAGCTGGTTGAGCGTCTGCTCGCGCTCGTCGTGACCGCCGCCCATGCCGGCGCCGCGGTGGCGGCCGACGGCGTCGATCTCGTCGACGAACACGATCGCCGGTGCGTTGGCCTTGGCCTGCTCGAACAGGTCGCGGACCCGGCTCGCGCCGACACCGACGAACATCTCGACGAAGTCGGAGCCGGAGATCGAGTAGAACGGCACACCGGCCTCGCCGGCGACCGCGCGGGCGAGCAGGGTCTTGCCCGTGCCCGGCTGGCCGAAGAGCAGCACGCCCTTCGGGATCTTGGCGCCGAGCGCCTGGTACTTCGCCGGGTTCTGCAGGAAGTCCTTGATCTCGCGGAGCTCTTCGACCGCCTCGTCCGCGCCGGCGACGTCGGCGAACGTCGTCTTCGGCGTGTCCTTGGTGATCATCTTCGCCTTGGACTTGCCGAAGTTGAGGACTCGCGAGCCGCCGCCCTGCATCTGCGACATGAAGAACAACAGCAGCACCACGAGCAGCACGATCGGCAGCAGGTTGACCAGGAGGCTCAGCAGCACGTTGTCGCCGGAGACCTGGGTGTCGATGTCACCACTGATCCGGTCGGCGGTCTTCGCGTTCTGGACGTCGTTCCAGATCTGGTCGCCGACCTCGGCCGGGAACTGCGCCTCGATCCGGTTGGTCGTGGTGTCGCCGAACTTCTGCGCCTGCGCGAGGTTGATCTGGAGCGTCTGCTCCTTGTCTTGGAACGTGACCTCTTGGATGCTGTTGGCAGGACCGCTGTTCAGCTGCTGGAGGGCGACGCTGGTGTCCACCCGGTGATAGCTCGGCCCGCCGGTGAACAGCGAGCTGAGCGCGATTGCGCCGGCGATCACAAGGATGATCCAGACCACCGGTCGGCGGAAGAAACGCGTACGTTCCATACTGTTGTCGAGCGGCGAACCGCCCGCATCCTCCTGATCGACGTTATGACCGTGCCGGACTCGTGTTTCCGGGGTGTCGGCCCGCCGCGACCAGCCCGATGAAAAGGCCTGCCACGACCCGCGCCGCCGGGTGCGCCACGGTCATTCGAAGGTACACCCCGAGCGCGAGACGCAAACGACTGAGCCCCGCGCTAGCACATACGGTAGCCGGGGATGCTGTAAGTCCGCTGTACGAAGTTGAGGAGATCCTCAGACTCGGGCGTATACCTCGGGCTTGAGGACGCCGACGTAGGGCAGTTCGCGATAGCGCTCGCTGAAGTCGAGGCCGTAGCCGACCACGAACTCGCTCGGAATGTCGAAGCCGACGTACTTCACCGGCACGTGGACCTTGATCGCGTCCGGCTTGCGGAACAGCGCGACCACTTCGACGCTCGCCGCGGCCCGCGACTCGAGGTATTTGAGGAGCCAGGAGAGGGTCAGCCCCGAGTCGACGATGTCCTCGACCACGATCACGTGGCGGCCGGCGATGTCGCGGTCGAGGTCCTTGAGGATGCGGACCACCCCGGACGAGGTGGTGCCCTGCCCGTAGGAGGAGACCGCCATGAACTCCAGCTCGACGGGCGGACCGTGGCGGCCCAGCGCCCGGGCGAAGTCAGCGACGAACA
>NZ_JBFAIU010000524.1:0-3579 GCF_040654855.1 Asanoa sp. NPDC050611 | reverse complement strand
GCACAACGACCGCGCCGAGGAGTGGAACAACGCCTACTCCCTCTGGCTCGCGCGGGACCGGTTCGCCGACGGGGCGCTGCTGGTCAACGGCCTCCGCGTCCGCCCGCGGAGCCGCCTGCGGGGCCGGCTCCGGCTCCGTCGGCCGCGTGAAGTCGCTCGCGTGGTTGAGCACCCGTAGGGCGGTCAGCGCCGCCATCGGCACGGCCACGGCGGCGGCCGCGCCGGCCAGCTCCAGGCCCGTGCCGCCGAGGACGCCGCCGAGCAGCACGGCCACGCCGATGCCGACCGCGCCGGCCCGGACCGCCGGGTAGAGCCCGTACGCCCGCCGCAGGCCGCCCCAGTGCCGCAGCAGCACCAGCCAGAGCAGCGCGGCCCCGACCAGCGCCAGCAGCGTCAGCGGACTGTTCGCCAGCGCGTCCAGGCTCGCCTTGCTGGTGCGCTGGAGGGTGGTGCCACCGCTGCCGTCGCCGAGCGCGGAAACGAACCGGCCGAGGCTGCCCCGCTCGGCCTCCGGACGGCGGGTCTCGATCCAGGCGAACACGGCCGTCACCGCGACACCGGCCACCGACGCACCGGCGAGCCGGCCGAGGGTGAGCCAGCCCCCGGTGCTCAGCGCCGTGGCGATGCACACACCGGCGGTCAGCGCCACGGCGCCGATCGGGTCCGCGCCGAGGTAGGGGCTGCCGACCAGGAAGACGCCGAGCCCGCCGAGCACGACCACGACGAGCGGCCGCCACGACCGGGCGAACCGCTGGGCCAGCGCGCCGGCACCGAGCAGGACACCGGTGACGAAGACCCCCAGACCGACCGTGCCGACGCCCGCGTAGCGGTTGTCCTCCAGCACCGAGTAGCCGGCGACGCCGTTGAGCTGCAGCCGCGCGCCGGTGAACAGGTCGAGGCCGACCACCACCGCGGCGGCCGTGACCACCATCGCCAGCGGGCCAAGCGTGTGCCGGAAGCCCGGGGCGAACCGGACCACGGCGGTGCCGACGGCCAGCAGGAAGGCCAGCACGGCGGCGAACAGCCAGCCGGGCTGGCTGCCACGCCACCACGGGACCAGGTCGGCGACCAGCGCGGCGGGTATCGCCAGCGCCGCGGCGACCAGCATGACCTCCACCGCGTCGCTGACCGGCTTGCGCACCGGCGTCTGGTCCTCGTCGGCGCCGACGTGCCGGCGGGCCCGGCGCAACAGCGGCACCACCGCGATCGCGAGCACCAGCTGCACCACGGCGAGGACGCCGAAGAACCAGGTCGCGACGTTGCGCTGGGCGCCGGCCTCGCGGTCGGCGTCGGCGGGGAACGTCACCGCGTCGGGGAGCTTCTCCGGCCGGCCCGGCACGGCGGTGGCCGGCTGGCCGACGAACAGCCGCTCGGGCAGCGGGCGGTCGAGCGCGGCGAGCGCGGTCGGGGCCAGGTCGACGAGCTGGACGTAGCCGTCCCGACCGGTGCTCGGCGAGGTCAGCCAGCCGCCGTCCCAGCCGGGGCCGTCGGCGACCGCCACGTGCAGCCGGCTCGACTGGTCGGTGTCGGCCAGGCCGGCGACCAGCACCAGCGACCGGTCGGGGCGGGCGGCGAGCACCCGGGCCAGCGTGGCGTCGGCCCGGGCGGCGGCGGTCTGCCGCACCGCGGGGTCGTCGCCGCTGACCGCGCCGAGGTCGACCATGCTGAGGATGCAGCGGCTGAGCAGCTGCGCCGGGTTCGCCGGCAGCTCGGGTTCGTAGTTGTCGACCCGCCCGTACGGCCGCGCCGCGGCCACCGCGGCACCCGGGCCGACGGCCGTCGAGCAGCGCACCGACTGCGGCAGTGCCCCCGGCACCGCGCCCCAGGTCAAGGACTGGTTGTAGGCCACGGCCTGCCGGTCGAGGTCGGGCAGGAACGCGCCGATGCCGTCCGGGCGCTGCACGTCGACGGTCAGCGGCGGGCAAGGGCCGGTGACCTGCGTGCCGCGCCGCCAGCCGGCGTAGTTGCCGGCACCGAGGGTCAGCCACCCGTCGACGGGGCAGGTCGGCTTGAGCGCCGAGCGCACCGACAGCGAGCCGATCGAGCCGTGCTCGGCCAGCCGCCACAGGTTGGGCGTGCCGGACTCGGTGACGTCCTCCCAGCGCAGCCCCGGGACGCCCACCACGACCACGTAGTCGGCGGAGCGCCTGGTCTCCGCCGTCGCCGGCCGGATCGACAGGGCGGCCAGGCCGCCGGCCAGGGACAGGACCACGAGGAGGTACGGGGTGAGCCGGCGGATCATGTCGGCGCGAGCTCCGCGTAGATCGCCTCGAGCTGCGCGACCGTGGCCTCCTCGGTCGGCCAGGTCTTGGCGCGCTGGAAGCCGCGCGCACGGTACTCCGCGCGCTTCGCCTCGTCGCCCAACAGCTCCCGGACCGCATCCGCCACGGCCGCGACGTTACCCGGCGGGACCAGCACGGCGGCGTCGCCGACCAGGTCGGGCAGCCCACCGACGGCCGTCGCGACCAGCGGGACGCCGGCCCGCAGCGCTTCCTGCGCGAACAGCTGGCGGGCTTCCCAGTCGCTGGTGACGACCGCCACGTCGGCGGCCTCGAGCAGGTCGGCGATGTCGCCCCGGTGCCCGAGCAGGGTGACCGGCGCGTGCGCCGAGGAGATCAACGCCGCCAGCGGCAGGTAGGCGGGCCCGGAACCGGCGACCAGCACGGCCGGCACGGGCCGGATGTCGCGCCAGGTCGCCGCGGCCTCGACGAGCACGTCGTAGCGCTTCTGGGGGTGCAGGCGGCCGACGGAGAGCACCACCGCCTGGTCACGGTGGAGGCCGAACTCGGCCCGGACCGCGGCCCGCCCGCGCCGGGGCTCGGGCAGCTCGGGCGCGGCGACCGGCGCGAGCCGGGCGTCCCGGGCCCCGAGCGCGCGGGCCCGGTCGACGAGGTCCTCGGAGGCGCCTAGGCAGACGGTGGCGTTGCGGGCGACGACCCGCTCGGCGAACCGGGACGCGTAGCCGCGCAGCCGCCGGGCCAGCACCGCGTTGTGCCAGGTGACCACGACCGGCTGGCGCGGCTTGGCCAGCACGGCGACCAGCCCGGCGCGCAGCCCGTGCGCGTGCACGACGTCGACACCGTCGGCCAGCGCGGCGCGCAGCGCGCCGATCGCCCGGCGGCCGTTGAGCGTGGGGTTGGCGGGGATCTCGACCGGCACGAACCGGGCGGCCCCGGCGGCGGTGAAGTGGAACTGGGTCTCGGTGGCGGCCGGGCCGGCCACGGTGACGGTGGCGCCGGCTGCGCTCAGCCCACGGACGAGCGAGGTGACGTGCTGGCCCACGCCCCCGGTGCTGGAGGCCAGCACGAGGCAGACGGCGCCGGTCCAGCGGTGCCCCCGGTCGGCGTCGGTCACGCCACCAACTCCCCTCCCCCGTGTGCGACCCCGGTGCGCTGCCCCAGGTCGTGCGGCGATGCTATCGGGACCTTGGCCGCCACCGGTGCCGATAAAACGGGTCCGAGCCATTCGCTGTCGGTCTTCGGTCATTCGTACGCAGCCCGCTGTTCATTGTCCGCTGATGCCGTGGTCACCGTCGCCGATCGCCGCGTCGAGCCGGGTCAGCTGCTCGGCCTCCGCGCT
>NZ_JBFAIU010000523.1:0-3583 GCF_040654855.1 Asanoa sp. NPDC050611 | reverse complement strand
GGCGGCGTGGCGACCCTGGATCCCGACGAGGTACGCGCCCCCGCCGCCCGCCAGGTGCCGTGGCTGCGGATCGGGGTGATCGCCGCCCTGATCGTCGTGGCGGTCGCGCTCGCCTACGTGCGCGCGGGCAGCGGTGTCGTGGTCGTGCAGGCCGTGGCCACGGGCATCCTGATCGGCGGCGTCTACGGCCTCATCGCGATGGGCCTGACGCTGATCTTCGGCGTGCTCGACATCGTCAACTTCGCGCACGGCAGCTTCCTCGCGCTGGCGCTGTTCCTCACCTTCGGGCTGGTCCAGGCCGGCCTGCACGTCTACCTCGCGCTCGCGGTGAGCGTGCCGGCGATGTTCCTGCTCGGCCTGCTCGTGCAGCGCGGCATCCTGGCCGGCGCGATGGGCAAGCCGCTGGAGAACCAGCTGCTCATCACGCTCGGCATCTCGCTGATCATCGAGAACGCGCTGCTGCTGTTCTTCGGGGCCAACCCGCGTTCGGCCCCGCTGTCCGGCGACCGCGGCGTGCCGATCTTCGACGCCGTGGCCAACCTGTCCCGGATCCTCGCCTTCGTCGGCGCGCTGGTCCTGGCCGGGCTGCTCTACCTGCTGCTGCAGCGCACCCGGCTCGGCACCGCGATCCGCGCGGTCGCCGCCAACGACACCGGCGCGCAGCTCGTCGGCATCGACACCCGGGTGATCTACGCGGTCACCTTCGCGCTCGGCACCGCCTGCGCCGGCGCCGCCGGCACCCTGGTCGCCCCGCTGGTCACCATCGAGCCGACCACCGGCTCGCTGTTCAACATCGTGGCCTTCGTCGTGGTCGTGCTGGGCGGCATGGGCAACGTGCTCGGCGCGCTGGCCGGCGGCCTGATCATCGGGCTGGCCGAGCAGCTCGGCGGCATCTATCTGCCGGGGCAGTCGCCGCTCCTGTCGGTGTTCATCGTCTTCGTGCTCGTGCTCTTCCTGCGCCCACAGGGACTCTTCCGGAGGTCGGCATGACGACGACCGCCACCCCGCCGACCGCCGCGACGGCCAAGCCGCTGCCGCGCCAGCCGTGGAACCGCCACCTGCTGGCGATCGCGGTGCTGGCCGTGCTGCTCGTGCCGCTGCCGCTGATCCTGCCGCCCGCCCAGGCGTCGGTGGCCGTGCGCGTGCTCATCTTCGCGCTGATGAGCATCGGCTGGAACATGATGAGCGGCTTCGGCGGCATGTTCAGCTTCGGCCACGCGGCCTACTTCGGCATCGGCGCGTACGCCGGCGCCTGGCTCCTGGTCGAGCACGACGTCTCGCCGTGGATCGGCATGCTCGCCGGCATGGTGCTGGCCGCGGCGTTCGCGACGCTGATCGGCTTCCTGGCCCTGCGCTACAAGCTCCGTGGCGCGTACTTCGCGCTGGCCACCTTCGCGTTCGCCGAGATGCTCCGGCTCTGGGCGACCAACAGCGAGTTCGTCAACCGGGCGGTCGGCTACCACGTGCCGCTGCGCCCTGACACCTCGTGGTGGTGGATCCAGTTCGAGCCGTCCTCGCCGAACTACTTCTGGATCGCGCTCGGCCTGACGGTCATCGCGCTCGTGGTCAGCGTCCAGTTCGTCCGCTCCCGGGCCGGCCAGTTCGCCAAGGCCGCCCGCGACGACGAGGACGCGGCGGCCGCCGTCGGCATCCCCGTGATGCGCTACAAGCTGCTCACCATGGCGCTCTCCGCCGCGATCACCGCGGTGGCCGGCGCGTTCTACGTCCAGTACTTCCTGTTCATCGACCCCGACCTGGCGTTCGGGTCGAGCGTGTCGATCCAGGCGATCCTGCCCGCGGTGATCGGCGGCGTGGCGACGATCTGGGGACCCGTGATCGGTTCCGTGGTGATGGGCCCGCTCAACGACGTGACCGCCACGATCCTGCGCAACCCGCCGCCCGCGCTGGAGTTCCTGCAGGGCCGCGGCGGCCTCGACGTGATCGTCTACGGCGCGCTGCTGATCATCATCGTGCTGCTGCTGCCCAAGGGCATCTACGGGACGATCCGGCAAAGGTGGTCGAGGCGATGACGCTGCTGCGGGTCGACGGCATCTCGAAGTCGTTCAAGGGACTCCGGGCGGTCGACGACGTGAGCTTCGAGGTCGCCGAGGGCAGCATCCTCGGCGTCATCGGGCCCAACGGCGCCGGCAAGACCACGATGTTCAACCTGGTCGCCGGCGCGCTGCGGCCGGACGCCGGCCGGGTGCACCTGGCCGGCAAGGAGGTCACCGGGCACGCGCCGCACCGGATCACCGCGGCCGGCATGACCCGGACCTTCCAGCTCATGCGGCCGTTCTACTCCATGACCGTGCTGGAGAACGTCACGGTGGCGGTGCTGGCCGGCGGCGCCGCGAAGCGCACCGCCCGTAACGCCGCCGCCGAGGTGATCGAGCGGGTCGGCCTGGACCGCTGGCGGGACGCACCGACCGAGGGCCTGCCGACCGCGGCGCTCAAGCGGCTCGAGCTGGCCCGGGCGCTGGCCAGCCGGCCGCGGGTGCTGCTGCTCGACGAGGTGCTGGCCGGTCTCGTGCCGGCCGAGCGGGCGCCGGTGATGGAGCTGCTGGAACGGCTGCGCACGCAGGACGGCGTGACGCTGGTCTTCGTCGAGCACATCATGGCCGCGGTCATGCGGCTGTCGGACTCGGTGCTGGTGCTCGACCTGGGCCGGGTGCTCACGTCGGGCGCACCGGAGGAGGTGACCCGGGACCCCCGGGTCATCGAGGCCTACCTCGGGGAGGACCCGCATGCTTCGGCTTGAGGGTGTCAGCGCCGGCTACCACGGCCTGCAGGTCCTGCACGAGCTCGACCTGCGGGTCGACGAGGGCGAGATCGTGGCGATCGTCGGCGCGAACGGCGCCGGCAAGACGACCACGCTCAAGACCGTGTCGGCGCTCGTCAAGCCGACCGCGGGCACGATCACGTTCGACGGGAGACGCGCCGACGGGGTACGCCCGGCGGAGCTCGTCGCCCGCGGCCTGCTGCACGTGCCGGAGGGGCGGGCGCTGTTCGGCCCGCTCAGCGTCGAGGAGAACCTGCGGATGGGCGGCTGGACCCGCGGGCGCAAGCCGCTCGACGAGCCGCTGCGTTCGGTGTACGAGCTCTTTCCGATCCTGGAGGAGCGGCGCGCGCAGGCGGCCGAGACGCTCAGCGGCGGGCAGCAGCAGATGCTCGCGATCGGCCGGGCACTGATGGCCGCGCCGAAGCTGCTGCTGCTCGACGAGCCGTCGACCGGGCTGTCGCCGAAGCTGACCTGGACGGTGCTCGACGCGGTCAAGGCGATCCGGGACCGGGGCGTGTCCGTGCTGCTGGTCGAGCAGAACGCGGCCCACGCGCTCAACCTGGCCGACCGGGCGTACGTGCTGGAGAGCGGCAGCCTGGTGCTCGACGGGCCAGGTCCCGAGCTGGCCCGCGACGACCGGGTCCGGGCCGCGTACCTGGGGTTGTGATGAGGTCCACCGTGGAGGCCGTCGCACGGCTCGGTGACTGGGTCGCCGGGCTGCGCTGGGATTCCGTGCCGGCGTCCGCCTGCGCCCGGCTCGGGCTCGTGCTGCTCGACTCGCTCGGCGTCACCGTGGTCGGCGCC
>NZ_JBFAIU010000522.1:0-3593 GCF_040654855.1 Asanoa sp. NPDC050611 | reverse complement strand
GCGTTGCCGACGTGATCGGTGACGTGACCAGCGAGACGCCACGCGGGAGACCCGCCCGCGCTGTCCTACGGCTACTTCCCGGACCTCGACCGCTACGGCCACGTGTTCGGCGTCGACTCGGAGCCGTGGCGCACGGCCGCGGCCGAGGTCGACCGCCTGCTGGACCAGGTGCTCGACGGCCTGCCCGCCGACGCCGCGCTGCTCGTCACCGCCGACCACGGCCAGCTCGACGTGCCGCCGGAGCACCGCTTCGACTTCGACGCCGACCCGCGCCTGAACGCCGGGGTCCGGGTGGTCGCCGGCGAGCCCCGGGTCCGCTACCTGCACACGCTGCCCGGCGCGACCGAGGACGTGCTCGCCACCTGGACCGAGGTACTCGGCGACGCGGCCTGGGTCGCCCACCGCGAGGAGGTCGTCGCCCAGGGCTGGTTCGGCCCGGTGCCCGAGCGCAACCTCGCCCGCATCGGCGACGTGGTGGCGATCTGCCACGGCACCCACGCGGTCGTCGCCCCAGAGTCCGAGCACGCGATCAAGGCGATGCTGATCGCCTACCACGGCTCCTACTCGGCGGTGGAGATGGAGATCCCGCTGTTGGTGTCCCGAGCACGTCCCTAGGACAAGATCAAGGATCATGTCCCGGGTCCGCGGTGGTCCGGACCGTCGCTCCCGCCGGACACCGCTCCGCTTCGCTGCGCTGCCAGGTCCGCGGTGGGCGCTTTTCGTCGTACCCCCTGGATAGCCTCTTCTCCGTGGGACGCAGTCAGGTGGTGCCGCGCGGGGGTGACGCGCGGTTCGGGGCCGGGGCCGATGACGCCGGGTGCTCGATCCTGCACGTCGACATGGACGCGTTCTTCGCGTCCGTCGAGGTGCGCAAGCGGCCTGACCTGGCGGGGCGGCCCGTGGTGGTCGGTGGCATCGGCCCGCGCGGGGTGGTGAGCTCGGCCAGCTACGAGGCGCGGGCCTACGGCGTCCGCAGCGCGATGCCGACCGCGCGCGCACGGGCGCTCTGCCCGGGGGCGGTGTTCCTACCCGTCGACGGTGCCGCCTACGGCGAGGCGTCGCGGGCCGTGATGGCGATCTTCCAGGACGTCACGCCGCTGGTCGAGCCGCTCTCCGTCGACGAGGCGTTCCTTGACGTCAGCGGGGCCGGCCGACTACTCGGCCCGCCGGCGGCGATCGCGGCGTTGATCCGGCGGCGGGTGGCTGAGGAGCAGGGGTTGAGCTGCTCGGTCGGTGTCGCGACGACCAAGTTCGTGGCCAAGCTCGGGTCCGCTCGGGCCAAGCCCGACGGCGTCATCGTCGTGCCGAAGGACCGCGTGCTCGAGTTCCTTCATCCGCTGCCCGTCGACGCGCTGTGGGGGGTGGGGGAGAAGGCCGCCGAGGTGCTGCGCCGGCTCGGGCTCGCGACCGTCGGTGACGTGGCCGAGGCGCCGGTCGGGATGCTGCGGTCCGCGCTCGGTGACGCGGCCGCCGCGCACCTGCACGAGCTCGCCTGGGGGCGCGACCCGCGGCGCGTGACGGTCGAGCAGATCGAAAAATCGATCGGGGCGGAGGTTACTTTCGACACCGACGTCGAGGATTTCGAAGTGATCAAGCGGGCGTTGCTGGAACTGTCGACGAAGGTCGGTGTCCGACTACGGCGGGCCGGTCAGGCCGGCCGCACGGTGTCGATCAAGGTCAGGCTGGCCGATTTCCGCACCGTCAACCGCTCGCGCACCATGGGCACCCCGACCGATGTCGCCCGCGAGATCTTCGCGACTGCGTGGGCGCTCTACCAGGCGCTCCGGCCCGGCGACCGGGTCCGGCTGGTGGGCGTGCGGGTGGAGGGGCTGGCGGGTGCTTCGGGTGCCGCGCGGCAGCCTGAGCTGGGTGCGCCCGAGCACGGGTGGCGCGAGGCGGAAGCGGCCGCTGATGCGGCAGCTGCCCGTTTCGGGCGATCTGTCGTCCAGCCGGCCAGCCTCCTCACGGGCGAACGGATGGAAATTCGACCCCGGCCGTCGGTCGTCCCGCTTTCCGACCCGCGAAGCCCCTCGTAGACTTGCGGGTAAGCAGTCGCTTGACTGTCACGGTCTGTCGGCCCGCCCGGGTCGACCTCGCGACCGGGGAGGAGTGCCGTGCCGCTCTCTGAGCACGAGCAGCGGCTGTTCGAGCAGATCGAGCGGTCGCTTGCCGAGGATCCCAAGTTCGCCTCGGCCGTGCGTGCCAGCGACCCGCGTTTCCACGCGCGGCGTCGTCTGCTGTTGGCCGCCGTCGTGATCATCGCTGGCCTGGCCCTGGTTGTCTTCGGCACGGTGAACAAGACACCGCTGCTCGGCGTGGCGGGTTTCGTCATCATGCTGGGTGCCGCGGCGTTCGCCATGCAGTCGCACCGCAAGGGACAGCAGCCCGACCTGCACGTCGTCGGTGGCACCGCCAGCCGCCGCACGCGTGTCCGACGTTCGGGGCTGATCGACCGTCTCGAAGAGCGCTGGCGCCAGCGCCCCGAGGGACACCGCTGACAATCCGCTGCGGCGGCGCCCGGGCCGCCACATCGGGGTATATCTCTGGTGGCGTCGGACCATGCGTCCGACGCCTTTTTGCGTCTTCGGAAGGCCCCTCCGCATGCGCTTCCGCCCCGCGCTGACCACCGACATCGCCGCCGTCGCGGCCCTGCACGCCGACAGTTGGCGGCGCTACTACCGGGGCGCCTACGCGGACACCTACCTGGACGGGGACATCCTCACCGACCGCCTCGCGGTCTGGACCGCGCGCCTGCGGGACCCGGCCCCGAGCGACGTGACCATCGTGGCCGAGCCCGGCGGACCGGCCCCCGACCACCCGGAAGTGACCACCGCGACCGGACAGTCCGGTACCCGACAGCACCCGGCCGCGGCCATCGCCGGCTTCGTCCACGTCATCCTCGACCACGACGAACGCTGGGGCTCCCTGGTCGACAACCTCCACGTGACCAGCACCCGCCACCGCGGCGGCCTCGGCTCGGCGCTGCTCACCCGAGCGGCCGAAGCAACCGCGACCGGCGCGGCCAACCCGGCGCTCTACCTGTGGGTCCAGGAGCAGAACACCGCGGCCCAGGCCTTCTACGCCGCCCACGGGGGCCGGGTCGTCGAACGCGCCCCTGTCTCGGACCCGGGCGGGGTTCCGGGCCGCCTCAACGGCCAGCCGATGAAACTCCGCGTCACCTGGCCCGACGTCCGGGCCGTCACCCGCCACGCCTGACCCCGACGGCGAGGCGACCCTTCAACCGCCGGCGGCACGCGACCTCGCCCTCAGCGCAGCGACCGGATCCACCGCACGCGTAGTCATGCGGACAGCCGAACCGACAGCCGCGCGGGAGATCGAGACCCGGCATCAACCGTCGCGGCACCCTGCCCTGCCAAGAGACCTGCGGCGACGGACGGGCCATGCGAAAGGCCGCGCCACCCAGCCAGAGGGTGGCGCGGCCTTTCGGTTCGCTCAGCGGGACCGGTCAGCGAGCAACCGGCGCGGGCTCAGCCGCCCCAGCCGCTCCCGTACCCGGGACAGTGACGTCACGATCCCGGCGGGGCCGTGGCCACAGCCGGGACCTGCCCGGGCCGTACGGGATGGCACGGCAC
>NZ_JBFAIU010000521.1:0-3636 GCF_040654855.1 Asanoa sp. NPDC050611 | reverse complement strand
GGGCCGCGACGAGCACCCGGCCGGTGCGGCCGTCACCGCCCTCCGCCCGCAGGCGCAGGTCGGTCCGGCTGCTGGTGGCGGTGCCGTGCATGGCGTACGCGATGACGCCGCCCCCGGCCGGCTGCACCGTCAGCAGCACGGCGGCCTGCCCGTTCACGGTCCCCCACCAGCGCAGCCGCACCGTCGTACCGTTCGCCGGCAGGTTGCTGTCCGTGAGCGCGAGCCGGACGAAGCCCGCCAGGATCGCGGGGTCGGGTGCGGGCCCCCGCCCACCCTCGGCGACGGCTCCCTGGAACGGGTCGCCGGACGCCGACGAGCCCCACCCACCGGCGATCATGCCCTCGTAGACGACCTGCCCGCCCCGCGCGACCCGGGCTTCGAGCCCCGGCGGGAGTGGCGTGGGCGGCAGCAGCGCGAGACCGACCCCGGTGCCGTCGGAGACGGCGAGCTCGCGGCGCCGCACGACCCCGCCGGCGTCGTACCGGGGATCGCCGCTGATCGTCACGGTCGTGTCCCGCGGCCCGACGACCAGGGCGTACCCGCCGCTCTCGGCGTCGGCCCGGGTCAGCGTCACGACCGGGCGGCCGGCGTCCTCGTTGCCGCCGCGGGTCATCTGCCCCGGTGCGGCGCCGACCGGGCCTTCGTACCAGACCAGCTGTGAGCTCGTGACCACCCCGAACCGGAGCGGGACGAGCGGCGGTACCTCGACGGCCCGGCGCCGCCGCCACCAGGAGGTCGCGGTATTGACCACGACGCGGCGCACGTACACCTGGGGCGTGTCCTTGCGCAGGACCCGCACGCACGAACTCCCGGAACCGCTCCTCGTCACCCGGATCCACGTCGCTCCCTTCCGCATCGGACGGGGAGGTAGACGCCGGCAGAGGTCTCGAAGGTTGAGTGTCCAGACCTGGTTGACGTCGTGGGAGACGAACCAGCGACCCTCGTCGAGGTCACAGGTACGGTTCGTGCGTGGACGACGAGCCGCTTGCCGACGGCATGACCATCACGCTGCGCTGCGACGTCTTCGCCCTGCCGCCGGAGTGAGCCGCCACGGGGTCTTCGCGTACGGCTCGCTCGCTCATCCCAGGACGATCCGGCAGCTGGGTGGCGACTATCTCGTCGCCGACCTGGTCGGCTGGAGACGAGCCTGGACGGTGTGCACCGACAACACCGACCGGAGCCGGGCCGTCGCCTACTTCGAACCCGGCACCGACACGCGCATCGACGGGCAGGTCCTGTTTCTCAACCTGGTCCCCGACACGGCATCGACGGTGCGGGGTGTCGTCCTACTCGTCCACGCCGGCGCGCTCGCCGATCTCGACGCGCGGGAAGGAAACTACGACCGCGTCGACGTCACGTCGAGTGTGGATCTGCCCGACCCACGCCGACCCGACGTGGTCTGGGCCTACGTCGGCAAGGACACCGCGGTCCGCCAAGCCGGGCGCGGCCTCGGCCGGGGATCGGCGGTCATCTGGCGCCCCTACCTGGACCGCCTCCGTGACGCGTTCGCTCAGCACGATCTGTTGGAGATCTTCCAGCGTGAGCCGCTTCCGCCCGACGTGCCGGTCGTCGAGCTCGACAGGCGGGTGCGGGGCGAGCCGGCCGACCCCTACGCCGACCCGCCGCGCTGAAACGGAAAGGGCGCCCCCAACGACGGGGACGCCCTTTCCGGTAGTCGTACGACCTACGAGTCGCCGCCGGTCTCGCCCACCGGCGCGGCGTTGACGTCGTCGATCGCGTACTTGCGGGCCGCTTCGACCGGGACCGCCGGGGCGATCTCGCCGCGGACCGCGAGCTGCCGCAGCGTCGCCACCGCGACCGACTCGGCGTCCACGTGGAAGTGGCGCCGCAGTGCGTGCCGCGTGTCCGACAGGCCGAAGCCGTCGGTGCCGAGGGAGGTGTAGTCACCCGGCACCCAGCGCGCGATCAGGTCCGGCACCGCCCGCATGAAGTCGCTGACCGCGACCACCGGGCCCTCGGCGCCCGCCAGCTTGCGACGGATGTACGGGACCCGCGGCTCCGAACCCGGGTGCAGCAGGTTGTATTCCTCGGCCTGCACCGCGTCGCGGCGCAGCTCCGTCCACGACGTCACCGACCACACGTCCGCCGCCACGCCCCAGTCCTGGGCCAGCAGCTGCTGGGCCTTGAGCGCCCACTGCATGCCCGTACCCGAGGCAAGGATGTTGGCCTTGATGCCGCCACCCTCGACGGCCGGGGCCGGCGAGTAGCGGTAGATGCCGCGCAGCACGCCCTCGACGTCGAGATCGACCGGCTCGGCCGGCTGCAGGATCGGCTCGTTGTAGACGGTGAGGTAGTAGAAGACGTTCTCCGCCTCCTCGCCGTACATCCGGTGCAGGCCGCGCTCCACGATGTGCGCGATCTCGAACGCGAACGCCGGGTCCCACGCCACGACGGCCGGGTTGGTCGCCGCGATCAGGTGGGAGTGGCCGTCCTCGTGCTGGAGGCCCTCGCCGTTCAAGGTTGTCCGACCGGCGGTCGCGCCCAGGACGAAGCCCCGAGCCATCTGGTCGGCCGCGGCCCAGAAGCCGTCGCCCGTGCGCTGGAAGCCGAACATCGAGTAGAAGATGTACAGCGGGATCATCGGCTCGCCGTGCGTGGCGTAGGACGAGCCCGCGGCGGTGAACGAGGCCACCGAGCCCGCCTCGTTGATGCCCTCGTGCAGGATCTGGCCGCCGGTCGCCTCCTTGTAGGACAGGAACAGCTCCCGGTCGACCGGGGTGTAGTTCTGCCCGTGCGGCGAGTAGATCTTCTGCGTCGGGAACAGCGAGTCCATGCCGAAGGTCCGCGCCTCGTCCGGAATGATCGGCACCCAGCGCTTGCCGAACTCGCGGTCCTTCATGATGTCCTTGAGCAGGCGTACGAAGGCCATCGTGGTCGCGACCTTCTGCTTGCCCGACCCGCGCTTGACGTCGGCGAACCGCTCGCTGCCCGGGATCTGCAGCGGGATCACCTTGGTGTTGCGCGTCGGCAGGTAACCGCCGAGCGCGCGCCGGCGCTCGTGCAGGTACTCCATCTCGTCGGACTTGGTCTCCGGCCGGATGTACGGCGGCAGGTACGGGTTCTCCTCGAGCTGCTTGTCCGTGATGTCGAGGTAGAGCCGGTCGCGGAACGTCTTCAGGTCGTCCAGCGTCAGCTTCTTCATCTGGTGGGTCGCGTTGCGGCCCTCGAACGACGAGCCGAGCGTCCAGCCCTTGATCGTCTTCGCCAGGATCACCGTCGGCTGGCCGGTGTGCTCGGTCGCCGCCTTGTACGCCGCGTAGATCTTGCGGTAGTCGTGCCCGCCGCGCTTGAGGTTCCAGATCTCCTCGTCGGACATCGACTCGACCATCTTGCGGGTACGCGGGTCGCGGCCGAAGAAGTGCTCGCGGACGTACGCGCCGGACTCGGCCTTGTAGGTCTGGTAGTCACCGTCGGGCGTGCTGTTCATCAGGTTGACCAGCGCGCCGTCGGCGTCGGCGGCGAGCAGCGGGTCCCACTCGCGGCCCCAGACGACCTTGATGACGTTCCAGCCGGCACCCCGGAAGAACGACTCGAGCTCCTGGATGACCTTGCCGTTGCCGCGGACCGGGCCGTCGAGGCGCTGCAGGTTGCAGTTGATCACGAAGTTGAGGTTGT
>NZ_JBFAIU010000520.1:0-3644 GCF_040654855.1 Asanoa sp. NPDC050611 | reverse complement strand
GAGCAGCGCCTCGTCGCACGCGATGCCGCGGGCGGCCGCGTACGTCGCCAGCATCGCCGCGCGGGGCGGGTCGGCTCCGTCGAACTCGGCGCGCTGCCACAGCAGCGCCAGGTCCTCGGGCCCGGGGCCGACGCCCACCTCCTGCCAGTCGGTCCACACCAACGCGCCGGCGTCGTCCTGCAACAGGTTCCCGGCATGCACGTCGCCGTGCACCAGGCAATCCGGCAGTGCCGCCGGGCGCGTGTCCAGGAGCGCGAGCTCGTCGGCGGTCCAGAGCTCCCGGGCCGTCGCATCCGGCCGCCGTTCCACCGGGCGCCGCAGCCACGATCGACCCGCGAACCCGGCCAGCACCCGCGGACGGTGCAGGGCACCGAGCTGGCGCGCCACCTCGTGCCACCGCGGCGTCGACCACTCCGCCGCCCGCGTCGCCGGCGTCAGGGCTTCCAGCAGGAGGCACGTCCCGTCCAGGGCGATCACCCGCGGCACCTGCACGGGCAGCCTCGGCGCCGCGCGGTAGAACACGGCTTCCCGTTCGGTGGTCGTCTTGAGCACGAACTCCTCGTCGCCGAGCCGAACCCGGGCGACCAGCGACCCGGACGCCGATCCGGCGAGGATCGCCGCGGAGCGCAACGAAGCCGGATCCCGGCCGAGCCGGCGCAGCAGTTCCTCCACCCGGCGACGGTAGACCGTCAGTCGGAGTCGCTCCAGGTGCCGATGCGGTCGCTGACGTGCCAGGCGCCCGTGATCGGGGACGGCGTGCGTTCGCTGTAGTAGGGATGCCACCACTTCGCCGCCTGCCAGATCGCCTCCGGGCAGCTCGCGCGGCTTTCGAGTGCCGGCGTGACGTCGTAGCCCACCGCGTTCAGGACCACCTCGATCATCGCGGCCGACGGCACGCCGTACCCGTCCAGCAACGGGTTCGCCGCCCGCCCGACGCCCCACAGGAACGCCAGCCACTGCAGCACCAGCTCCGTCACGTCCAGGACCGACCGCTGCTTCCGGAAGCGCTCCAGCACCGAGATCTGCTCCGCGGTGCTCGGTCGCTGCCACTCGACGGCCGGCACCGGCAGGCGCAGGAGCGCGATGTTCGGAAAGCGGCCCGGATCCGCGTACGCGTCGAGCCGGCCGACCTGCAGCGCGTTGGCGGCCGTGGGCACGCCGAAGCCGCGCGGCGGGTCCAGCGACACCTCGTAGGTGGCGGTGGCGCCCACCTCGGGCGTGCCGGGGCCGAGCAGCGCGGCGTGCGACCAGTGGCTCGGCGACAGGTCGTGCCGGAGGTGCGCCTGCGCCACCCGCAGCCGGAAGCCGATATGGTCGCGGCCGCCGACCAGCAACAGGTGCGTGCCGTCGACCGCCGGCCCGGCCAGCTCCCGACCGAGCCAGTCCAGGTTGGACTCGCCCGGCGCGCGGGAGACAGGGCGGAAGGTGGGCGACGCGCCGCCCGCGTTCGAGGCGAGGATGTTCAGCATCGGGGTTCCTTCACCAGGTGGGCGACAGGCTGATCGTGGTCTCGACGGGTGCACGGCCGGCGCCGACCAGCCAGTAGCTGACGGTCAGCTCGAGGCCGAAGCCGGCCCGGCGGAAGCGCAACAGGGCGACGTGGTTGCCCTTCTCGCCGTGCAGCGGATACTTCTGGCGCAGGTAGAACTTGGTGTCCACATTGGTGGGCGTGAACGAGTCGGGCGGCGCGGGTGCGGAACGGTGCCGGTAGGTCGGGTCGCTGTGCCCGAACAAACCCTTGACCTTGTTGGCCAGCCCGGCGAACTGGTCGACGCCGACGCTCGTGACGAGGCTGGCCGGCGAGGAGATGACCTCGTAGAGCTCGGCCCCGGTGCGGGCGTCGTGCGCGCCGAGGATCCGGCCGTAGTGCACGTCGCCGGTCAGGCACAGCACGGGACGACCGTCCTGCGCCAGCCGCACCAGCGTCGACATGATGCCGGGATAGTCGTCGTAGTTGGACAGGTGCCGGTCGCCGAAGACGCCCGTGAACCACGGCGCCGGCGGCTGGAACAGCGACTGCCCGGTCACCACGACGCCGTACAGGCCCTGCACCCGCAGGCGGCGCGCCCAGTCCTGGAACTGCACGAGACCGCCGGGCGGCAGTGTCCGCACGCGGTCCGGTGAGCGGAACGTCCGGTTGTCCATCAGGAAGAACGACAGCGGGGGCACGTCCAGCTCCAGCATCCGTTCGTACCCACCCGGCTCGCTGCGCTGGAACGCGGTGAACATCTGCGCGGCCGCGGCCAGCCAGTTGGCCCGTGATCCGGCGCCGATGCTCTCCTGGACGATCGGGCTCGGATGGGGCGCGTTGTTCCAGTACTCGTGGTCGTCCGGGATGGCGGCACTCGGCGCGCATCCGAGGACCCCGGCGTACGAGCCGAACCAGTTGTCGACGTACGTCCGCTCGAACCGGTCCGCCAGCCAGGGCAGCGTGCCCTCGAAGTTCATCAGCGTCGGCAGGTCCAGGTAGACCTGGTCGCCGGCGAGCAGGGCGAGGTGCGGCCGGTGCGGCACGGGCAGCCCGGCCACCAGCGCGGCGACCGCGCCCGCCTTGTCCTCGGCCCGGTGGTAGCAGGAGGCCAGCAGCACGTTGAAGCTCTGGAACGGATCGCGGGGCACCTCGTCCGGCAGCACCTGGGTGCGCAGCGCCGCGCTCTCCCCGCTGGGCAACGTGACCGTGACGTCGTGCGTCGAGCCGGGCGCGATGCCGTCGCGGAACTCGTACACGCCGGTGAACGCCCGCCCGACCGGCGCGGACAGCATCGCCGGCGGCCGCGCGCCGGCCATCGGCCGCACCGCCACGGGTGCCGCGGGCCGACCGTCGAGCCGCCAGTCCAGCGCCGGCACGCCGGACAGGCCGGTGGCACCGCACCACACCTGCAACCCGCGGCCCGGGTGGGCACGCGGATGAAGCACGACAGCCAACGGGGACCTCCAGGCGGGGAGTCAATTGAACCCCGGCCCGCGCGCGGCTACTGCTGGCTATCCGACAGGGGCACCTCGGGAAGCAGGCCGTGGATGACGACGTCGGCCATGCGGTCGGCGATCGCGTCCCGGTCGAGCTCCGCGACGGGGGCGGCGGCCGGGTCGAGGCGGTCGACGATCGCGTTCTGGCCGAGCGCCAGCGCCGGACCGACGATGGCGTGGTACAGGACGTGCACGGGTACGTCCTGTACCCGGCCCGCCGCCACGAGGGCCGAGATGGTCGGCGTGAGACTGTCCCAGAACGGCTGGATGAATCGGCGGTGGAGGTAGTCCAGCCGGTCGGAGTCGCGCGCCGACTCGTCGGAGATCACGCGGTTGATCTGCGGGGAGTGCGCGGCCAGGCGGAACAGCTGGGTGATCACCAGGCGCAGCCGCTCGGCCGGGTCCTCGTGCTCCGCCAGCAGCTGGTCCCGTTCGGCCTGAGCGCCGGCGAACGCGGCGTCCACCACTGCGCGCCAGAAGGCCGCCTTGGAGCCGTACCGGTCGTGGACGAAGTTGTGGCTCACCCCGAGCCGCCGGGCCAACTCGCGCATCGTGGTCGCCTCGTAGCCGAGCTCGGCGAACGTGTCGAGGCCGCGCCGCAGGATCTCGCTCTCGTCCAGCGCCACGGGCGCGTTCTTGCGGCGCGGGCCGCCCTGCTCCGTCAACGTTCCCACTCC
>NZ_JBFAIU010000519.1:0-3671 GCF_040654855.1 Asanoa sp. NPDC050611 | reverse complement strand
GCCAGCAGCTCCAGCGCCTTCTCGGCCGAGGCGACCGCGCCGTGCAGCTTCTCGTCGAGCTGCAGCTTGGCGAAGTAGAGGACGCCGTCCAGGAGAACTCGCTGGCGTGCGCGACCGCGCCCCGCGCCAGCACCGCCCGGCGGCCGGGCGCGGCCAGGAGCCCGCCGAGGGCCCGGGCCCAGTCGTCCGGGTCGTGGCCGTCGACCAGCAGGCCGCTGATGTCGTCGCGGACCGCGGTGACCAGACCGCCGACGGCCGCGGCGACCACCGGGGTGCCGCACGCCTGCGCCTCGAGCGCGACCAGACCGAACGACTCGTTGTACGACGGCACGGCCACCAGGTCGGCGGCCCGGTAGACGTCGGCGAGGGCGCTGCCGGTCTGCGGCGCCAGGAACCGCACGGCGTGGCTGATGCCCAACGAGGCGGCCAGCTCGATCAGTGCGGTCGGGCGGTCGAGGCCGGTGCCGCTCGGCCCGCCGACGATCACCACGGTCAGGTCGCGGGCGACCTCCGGGTCGCGGGCGTGCAGCGCGGCGGCCGCGGCGATCAGCACGTCGGGCGCCTTGAGCGGCTGGATCCGGCCGACGAAGGCGACGATGTGGCCGCGCTCGGGCAGCTCCAGCCGGCGCCGGGCGGCGAGCTGGTCGCCGGGGGTGAAGCGGTCCAGGTCGACACCCGGCTCGACGACGCTGACCAGGTCGGGGTCGGCGCCGTACCGGTCGATCAGGTCGCGGGCCTCGAACGTCGTGTTGGCCACCAGCCGGTCCGCCTCGGCGACGACCTGCTCCTCGCCGACCACCCGGGCCAGCGGCTCGGGCCGGTCACCGGAGGCGAGCTGGGCGTTCTTGACCTTGGCCAGGGTGTGCGCGGAGTGCACCAGCGGCACGCCCCAGCGCTCCCGGGCCAACCAGCCGACCTGGCCGGAGATCCAGTAGTGGGAGTGCACGAGGTCGTAGTAGCCCGGCGCGTGCGCGGCCTCGGCGCGCAGCACGCCGGTCGCGAACGCGCACATCTGCGCCGGCAGGTCCTCCTTGGCCAGCCCCTCGAACGGGCCGGAGATGACGTGCCGGACGGTGACACCGGGCGACATCTCGACCGTGTGCGGCAGGTCGCTGGAGGTGGCCCGGGTGAAGATCTCGGTTTCCACGCCGGCCGCGGCCAGCCGCCGGGCGACCTCGGTGACGTAGACGTTCAGGCCGCCCGCGTCGCCGGTGCCGGGCTGGTCCAGGGGTGACGTGTGTACGGAGAGCGTGGCTATGCGTCGGGGGAGGGGCCAGGGCTGGGGGCCTCGCTGCCGGACGACGCCAGACGGCGCCTGCACCACATCTGCTCCTTCCGCGCGGGCCCACATTGTCGGGCGCCCATATAAACCTCTCCCCCGGGCGACATCTTCCCTATGCGCGGCGGGTTACGCCTACCCGGTGGTAGTCGGAGGTGACGGACTTCATCCGCGAGTGAGGCGCGCCACGCGATGCGAGAGGATTGTCGGCATGCCGATCGCGATCGTCACGGGCGCCTCCAGCGGGATCGGTGCTGCCACCGCCCGCCGCCTGGCCACCGAAGGTTTCACCGTCGTACTCGCCGCCCGCCGCGCCGACCGGCTCGACGAGCTTGTGACGCAGATCACCGACACGGGTGGTGCCGCGGTCGCGGTCCCCTGTGACGTCACCTCCGACGAGTCGGTCGCCGGGCTGGCCGAGGCCGTTGCCGACCTGGCGGAGTCCGCGGGCCGGGAGGGCGCCGGCCCCGAGGAGCGAGTCACCCTGCTGGTCAACAACGCCGGCGGTGCGCTCGGCCTCGACCCGGTCGAGCACGGCTCGGTCGCCGACTGGCAGTGGATGTACGAGGTCAACGTGCTCGGCACGCTGCGGGTGACCAAGGCGCTGCTGCCGCAGCTCGAGGCGTCCGAGGCCGGCACGATCGTGATGCTCAGCTCGACCGCCGGATTCATCGTGTACGAGGGTGGCGGCGGCTACGCGGCGGCCAAGCACGGCATGACCGCGATGACCGGCACGCTGCGGCTGGAGCTGGCCGGCCGCCCGGTGCGGGTGATCGAGGTCGACCCCGGCATGGTGCGCACCGACGAGTTCGCGAAGATCCGGTTCCGGGGCGACGAGCAGCGCGCCGCGGCGGTCTACGAAGGCGTGGAGATGCCGCTGACCGCCGACGACGTCGCCGACTGCATCGCCTGGTGTGCGACCCGGCCGCAGCACGTCAACATCGACCGGCTCGTGGTCCGCCCGCTGGCCCAGGCCGCGCAGCACAAGGTGGCCAAGGGGCGGATCGGCCTGCAAAGGCCGACCAGCTAGCTCAGTGGGCGGCAGAGCTGAACGCCCGCGCAGCGGGCGTCCGCGGGGGATGGTGACCCGCGGCACCACCAATCCCAACCGGCTGCGCCGGGTGGACAACTGGATCGCGGCGGTCGCCGGCCCCGCGCTGCGCGACGCCGCGGAGCCGCTGGTGGTGGACCTCGGCTACGGCGCCACCCCGGTGACGGCCGTCGAGCTGCGGGCCCGGCTGGCCCGCGTCCGCGCGGACGTGCGGGTGGTCGGGCTGGAGATCGACCCCGAGCGGGTCGCCGCCGCGGCGCCGGCCGCCGACCCGCCGGGCCTGACCTTCGCCCGCGGCGGCTTCGAGCTGGCGGGGCTGCGTCCGGTGGTGGTGCGGGCGCTCAACGTGCTGCGGCAGTACGACGAGGCCGAGGTCGCGCGGGCCTGGGCGGCGATGACGGGCGCGCTCGCGCCGGACGGGATCGTGGTCGAGGGCACCTGTGACGAGCTGGGCCGCCTGGCGGCCTGGGTCTGCCTGGACCGGGCCGGACCCCGCTCGCTCACCCTCGCGGCTCGGCTGTCCACGCTGGACACTCCGGCGACGCTGGCGGAGCGCTTGCCCAAGGCGCTGATCCACCACAACGTGCCCGGCGAACCGGTGTACGACCTGCTCCGGGCGCTCGACGACAGGTGGCGGGACGCGGCGCCGTACGCGGCGTTCGGCGCGCGACAGCGGTGGCTGCGGGCGGTCGCCGCGGTCAAGGCCGGCGGCTGGCCGGTCGTCGACCGGCCCGCACGCTGGCGACTCGGCGAGGTCACGGTCGACTGGGCAGCCGTGACAAAATTCTCCTAACGGACACGACACCTAAATCGCCAAAGCCTCGTTGGGACGTTCGACAACAACCCATCACACAGACGGGGAGGACAGGCTGTGCGTAACCGGCTGTCCCTCATTCTCGCCAGTTTCGCGCTGCTGGTCCCGGCAGTCGCGCTGAGCAGCGCGGCGGCGCAGGCCGCGCCCGCCTACGTGGTCGCGGCACCGCAGTGCCCACCCGGATCGGAACCGCAGGGCTACGCCTGTGCGCCGGTCGAGACTCCACCGCCCACCGACGAGCCGGAGCCGGAGGCGCCGGAGCCCACGCCCACACTGCCGCAGACCGGTGCGGACGCCGGGGTCCTGGCCGGCGTCGGCGGCGGCATCCTGCTGGTCGGCGTCGTCGTCGCTCTCTGGGCCACGGTCTTCCGCCGGCGCCAGCGCTTCGAGGCCTGAGTTCAACACCCCCAGCCCGGGTGCGTACCCGGGGGTCCAGTGGGGGTCACCGAAGGGGGTCTGGTCGGCTACCCGCCGCGCGGGCAAGGACATCTGTGGACCGTGGTGGCGCCCCCGTCGCCGCACGATCT
>NZ_JBFAIU010000518.1:0-3675 GCF_040654855.1 Asanoa sp. NPDC050611 | reverse complement strand
GTGTTGATCAGCGCGAGCGTGGCGGGAAAGACCAGCGCGCCGCCCAGGCCCTGCACGGCGCGGCCCACCAGCAGCACCACCGGCGTCGGCGCGAGTCCACCGAGGAGCGAGCCGGCGGCGTAGAGCACGAGGCCGGCGACCAGCACCCGCCGGCGCCCCAGCAGGTCGGAGGCGCGGCCGCCGAGCAGCAGGAAACCTGCCGACGCCACCGCGTACGCACTGATCACCGCCTGCAAGGTCTGGGTCGAATAGCCCAGCCCCCGGCCGATCTCCGGCAGCGCGACGACGACGATGTACTGGTCCAGCGAGACGATCAGCATCGCGAAGGCGAGCAGTGCCAGCGTCGCCGTGCGCCGGCGGCCCTGCGGTTCGGTCTCCATGCCAGCGCTCCCATGCTCGTCCCCAGCGGGATCTGAGGATTTTTCCGTTAGGCGGCTGTCCTGCCGGTTAGCCTGACAACGCACGTTCTCCACTACAACTCGTATACCGCCGCGGCCCTCCGGAGCCGCCGGACACGCGTGACGATCCGTCACGGGACACAGAAGGCAGCCAGGGAGGACCACCATGACGCTCGCCATCGACAACCGTGAGCTCGTCGCGCGGTTTCTCGACGTCCGCGGCACGACCGACGCCCTGGCGGCGCGCCTCTCGGCGGAGGACCAGACCGCGCAGTCGATGCCCGACGCGAGCCCGACCAAGTGGCACCGCGCGCACACGACCTGGTTCTTCGAGGAGTTCGTGCTCCGCGGCGACCCGTCGTACACGGAGTTCGACCCCAGCTACCGCTACCTGTTCAACTCGTACTACGAGGCGGTCGGGCCGCGGCATCCGCGACCGATCCGCGGGCTCGTCACCCGGCCGGGCATCGTCGACATCGGACGCTACCGGGCGTACGTCGACGAGGCCGTGGTGCGGGCGCTGGACGCCGGGCGGCTCGGCGAGCCCGCCGCGCGCCTGGTCGAGCTCGGCTGCCACCACGAGCAGCAGCACCAGGAGCTGCTGGTGATGGACGTCAAGCACCTGTTCTCCACCCATCCGCTCGGCCCGGTGTACGCCGAGCGGCCGGCGGACGACCCCAGCGCACCCGAGCCGCAGGCCTGGCACCGGGTGCGGGGTGGGATCGTCGACATCGGACACGACGGGCGCGGGTTCGCGTTCGACAACGAGGGGCCGCGACACCAGGTGCTGCTGTCGGACTTCGAGATCGCCGAGCGCGCCGTGACCGTGGCCGACTGGCTGGAGTTCATGGCGGACGGCGGCTACACGCGACCCGGCCTGTGGCTGTCGGACGGCTGGGCCACGATCGCGTCCGAGGGCTGGGAGGCGCCCGGTTACTGGCGGTTGGTCGAGGGCGAGTGGACCACGTACACGCTCGCCGGCCGGCGCCCGGTGGTTCCGGGCGAGCCGGTCTGCCACGTCTCGTTCTACGAGGCGGACGCGTTCGCCCGCTGGGCCGGCGCCCGGCTGCCGACGGAGTTCGAGTGGGAGACCGCCGCGGCGCAGCGCGGGGACCGGCGCGGGCAGCTGCTCGACCCGGACCGGGTGCACCCCGGCCGTGCCGGCTCGGCCATGGTCGGCGACGTCTGGGAGTGGACCGCCTCGGCGTACCTGCCCTACCCGGGCTTCGCGCCGGCCCCCGGCGCCGTCGGCGAGTACAACGGCAAGTTCATGTCGGACCAGCACGTCCTGCGCGGCGCCTGCGCCGCGACACCGCCGGGCCACGAGCGGCTCACCTACCGCAACTTCTTCCCGGCCCGCTCGCGGTGGGCGTTCAGCGGGCTGCGGCTGGCCCGGAGCGTGGCGTGATGAGCGGCGGTCTCGCGGGCGACGCGCTCGCCGGGTTGTGGCAGTCGCCACCGTCGTTGCCGGCGCGCTGGTTCTACGACGAGCGGGGCAGCCGGCTCTTCGACGAGATCACGCGGCTGCCGGAGTACTACCCGACGCGGCGCGAGACCGAGATCCTGCGCGCGCACGCGGACGAGATCGCCGGCCGGTGCGTGGCGGAGACGGTGGTCGAGCTGGGCGCCGGCATGTCGACGAAGACCCGGATCCTGCTCGACGCGTGCACCGCGCTGCGGCCCACCCTCCACTTCGTGCCGGTCGACGTCAGCGGCGTCGTGCTGGCCGAGGCGGCGGCCGCGATCGCCCGCGACTATCCGGAGACGACGGTCGAGCCGGTGGTCGCCGACTTCGCCGAGCCGCGGCCGTTGCCCGGCCGGCCCGGTGGGCGCCTGGTGCTGTTCCTCGGCGGCACGATCGGCAACTTCGACGACGCCCAGCGCGGCGCGTTCCTGGGCCGGCTGCGGGCCGCCCTGGCGCCCGGCGACCACTTCCTGCTCGGCGCCGACCTGGTCAAGGCGCCGTCGCGACTGCTCGCCGCGTACGACGACAGCGTCGGTGTCACCGCCGAGTTCAACCGCAACCTCATCGAGGTGCTGCGTGCGACACTCGACGCCGAGGGTCTGTACGTCGACGACTTCGAGCACGCCGTGCGGTGGAACGCCGACCAGCACCGCATCGAGATGTGGCTGCGGGCCCGCCGGGACGTGACGGCCCGGTTCCGCGCGCTGGGCCGCGACTGGAAGCTGCCCGCCGGGGACGGCGTGCTCACGGAGATCAGCGTGAAGTTCCACCTGCCCGACCTCCACACGGAGCTGGCGACGGCGGGGTTCACGCCGGTCGACGCCTGGGCCGACCCGGCCGGGGACTTCTCGGTGACGCTCGCCCGCGCGAACTAGCGTTTGGCTGAAGCGCGGTATGCCCGCGGCATACCGCCCAGAACGACGTTGGGGGCAGATCATGGCACAATCTCCCGCCTGGGACCGGGTGAGCAAGGGCGACGTCGAGCGCGCGCTGCGGGAGTACGACCGGCTCGGGCCGGACACCTTCTTCGCCACGCACGGTTTCGCACCCACCACGACGTACCAGCTCGTCTGGGACGAACGCCGTTATCCGCCGAAGGCGATCCTGGGCACCGCGTACGAGCTCGCCACGGGCGAGAAGCTGGCCTCGGGTGACTTCGAGGGCGGCCGGAGCGGCGCGGTGAAGGTGCTCGAGCGGATGGGCTTCACCATCGAGCACACCTGATCAGGAGCGCGGGGCGGTGGCCCGGGACAGCAGCCGCGGCCACGTGCCGGCCTGCGCCGCCCAGACGTGTCTGTCCGCATAGGACCAGGCGTAGACGGGGTTGCCGTCCCGGACGAGGTCGCACAGCTCCGAGCGGTCCAGCTCGGCGGCGGACCACTCGTACAACCGCTGCAGGCGGGGTTGGATCACGCCGTAGTCGAGCGTGCGCCCGAGCCGGTTCTCCCGGTCCAGATAGGACCGCAGCTCGCCCGGCGGTGGGTAGGTGTCCGGGAGGATGCGCCGCAGTGCGGCGGTGTGGGCCGCTCGATGAACGCCAGCCACAGGTCGACTGCCGACGAGGTGGAGTCGCCGGGCGTGCCGCCGGAGCGGGCCATCGCCTCGCAGCCGTCGCGCAGCAGGCCCTCGTTGACCGCCCGCCACCACGGGCTGCCCGCCGCGGGGTGGAGCACACCGCGGTCGGCCTGCCAGCGCATGAACGACAGGGCCGCCCGGCGGAACGGCACGTGCCGCGGTGCCCGGCCGAACGGGCCGTGGTAGGTGCGCGCCAACAGCGCGATGCGTCGGCCCGGATCGTCGCGCGCCGCCGCG
>NZ_JBFAIU010000517.1:0-3694 GCF_040654855.1 Asanoa sp. NPDC050611 | reverse complement strand
AACTGCCGTCAGCGGAACTGCGGTCAGCGGAACTGCGGTCAGCGGAACTGCGGTCAGCGGAACTGCGGTCAGCGGAACTGCGGTCAGCGGAACTGCGGTCAGCGGAACTGCGGTCAGCGGAACTGGTGGAAGAACTCGCGGATGTCGGTGACCAGCAGGTCCGGTTGTTCCATGGCCGGGAAGTGGCCGCCGCGGTCGTACTCCGTCCAGCGCACGATGTTGTTCGTCCGTTCGGCGATGTGCCGCAGCGGGATGAAGTTGTCGTGCGGGAACACCGCCAGTGCGGTCGGCGTGGCCGAGGGCTCCGGCGCTGCCGCGTGCGCCGCGTGGGCGCGTTCGTAGTAGATCCGGGCCGACGAACCCGCCGTGCCGGTCAGCCAGTAGAGCATCACGTTCGTCAGCAGCTGGTCACGCCCGATCGGGGAGCGCGGGTCCGCCCACTCCGTGAACTTCTCCGCGATCCAGGCCAGCTGGCCGACGGGGGAGTCGGTCAGCCCGTACGCCAGCGTCTGCGGCCGCGTCGACTGGATGTCCGCGTAACCCTGGCGCTCCCGCGCCCACACCTGCGCGCGCTCCCACGACGCGACCTCGCGCGAGGTCGCGGACGGGCCCGGCTCCGTCGTCGCGTGCGCGCCCGGCAGCAGGTTCAGGTGCACGCCGACGACCGCGTCCGGGTTGGTGCGGCCCAGCTCGCGCGAGATCGCCGCGCCCCAGTCGCCGCCCTGCGCGCCGTAGCGCGGGTAGCCCAGCCGCCGCATCAGCTCGGCGAAGGCCGCGGCCACCCGGCGGTGGTCCCACCCCGGCGACCGCGTCGGCCCCGACAGGCCGAAACCCGGGATGTGCGGCAGCACCAGGTCGAAGCCGGCCGAGGTCAGCGGCCCGGCGATCCGGGTGAACTCCGCGATCGACCCCGGCCAGCCGTGGGTGACGATCAGCGGCAGCGCGTCCGGCACCGCCGAGCGGAGGTGGGCGAAATGGATGGTGGCCCCGTCGATCGTCGTCGTGAACTGCGGCCACTCGTTGAGCTGGGCTTCCGCGGCGCGCCAGTCGTATTCGTGCCGCCAGTGGGCCACCAGCTCGCGCAGGTAGGAGGTGGGCACGCCATAGGCCCAACCGACCCCGGGCAGCTCGTCCGGCCACCGGGTGCGGTCCAGGCGCGAGTGCAGGTCGTCGAGCGAGTCCTGAGGCACGTGCAGGTGGAACGGCGAGATCACGCCGACCGACGCTACCCGCTGCGCAGGCGGTGCAGCCGCAGTGCCAGTTGGACCTCCAGCGCCCGTTCGGGCTGTTGCCAGTCCGTGCCGATCAGCTGGCCCACCCGCTCCAGGCGCTGCGTGACCGTGTTGACGTGCACGTGCAGCAGTTCCGCCGCCTTCGCCAGGCCGCCGCCCACGCCGAAGTAGGCCTCCAGCGTGCGGACCAGGGCCGTGCCCCGCCGCGTGTCGTAGTCCACCACCGGGCCGATCGCCGCCGCGATGAAGCGGCCCACCTCGTTCGAGCCCGCCGCGCCCGTCGTGCCCAGCAGCAAGCCCACGAAGCCCAGTTCCGCCGCCCCCGCGCCCTCGCCGACGCGACCCAGCGCGGTCAGCGCCGACAGGCACCGGTCCGCCTCCGCGAACGCCGCGCCGAGGGAAGCGGGACCGGACGACGGGCCGCCGGCGCCGGCGGTCATCGGCCGCCCCGACACCCGCGCCGCGTCCTTCGCGACCAGTCGCGCCGCCGCGCCGGGATCCGTTCCGGGCAGCATCAGCAGCACCCGGCCGTCCCGGGCCGCCGCCAGACCGCCGCGCGACAGCGCGTACGACGTCGCCCACGACAGCACCCGCTGCCGCCCCGCCGTGTCGTCGCCGACCGCGACCAGCACCTGCGGCGCGTCCAGGTCGACGCCCAGCCGCCGGGCTCGCGACCGCAGCGACTCCGCGTCGCGGACCGGCCGCGAGACCAGCTCGTCCAGCAGCTCACCGCGGACCCGGCCCTCGGCCTCGGCCACCGTGCGCCGGAACAACAGGAGCAACGCGGTGACCAGCGCCGCCCGCTCCAGGATCCGCTGGTCCGCGTCGACCAGCTCAGCGGTCGGCCGCAACACCAGCGCGCCGAGATCCTCGGTGCCCGCGACCACCGCGGCATACCAGCTGTCACCGCGCCGGACCGAGCGCCGCTCGGCACGGGAGGCCGCCACCGCCTCGGCGAGGGAGGTCCGGTCCGGCTCCTCCAGCGCACCCACCCGGGCCAGCTCGCGGCCGTCGGCGTCCAGAGCCAGCAGCGCACCCCCGAGGACGTCCGTCACGGCGGCCACCACGTCCTCGACGCCGCCGCCGCGCAGCACTAGCGCCGTCATCCGGTCGTGGGCCGACGCCGCCCGCTCCACCGAGCTGCTGTGCGCCCGGATCGTCTCGTTCGCCAGCGACAGCTCCGCCAGCGCCACCCGCGTCTCCGTCAGCAGCCGCGCCGTGTCCAGCGCCACCGCCGCGTGCGCGGCCAGCGAGCCGAGCAGCGCCACCTCCTCCCGGGCGAACGGCCGCGCCGAGCGGTTGGCGGCATACAGCACACCCAGGGACGACGAGCCGAGCCGCAGGGGTACGCCGAGGATGGCGACCAGCCCCTCCTCACGTACGCCGGCATCGATCTCTCCGGTGTGCCGGAACCGCTCGTCGACGTGGTAGTCGGCGGTCACGTAGGGCGTCCCGGTCTGCGCGACCAGGCCGCCGAGGCCCGCGCCGAGGGGCAGCCGCAGCCGCTGGAAGCGGGCCGACACCGAGCCGTCCGTCACCCGCATGTAGATGTCGCCGCGGTCGTCGTCGTTGAGCGTCAGATAGGCCACGTCCGCGCCGAGCAGGGTCCGGGCCCGGTGCACGATCGCCCGCAGCACGTCGTCGACGTCGCGCAGGCCGGCGAGGTCGGCCGCGGTGTCCACCAGGCCGGAGAGCTCCACCTCGCGCTGGCGCCGGCGCTCGAGCAGGGAACGCACCCGCAGCGCGGCCACCTTCGCCCGCTCCAGCTCGGCCACCTGGTCCGGCGGCAGGCCGGCGGCCCGGGCGGCCAGCAGCGGACCCTCGAACTCGACCGCCGCGGCCTCCCGCGCCAGCAGTTCGAGAAACTCTCCAGTCATGGCACTCAGCTTGCCGTCCACCCTCCGTCCATGGCGATCGAGGCCCCGGTGATGAAGGATGCCGCCGGCGTGCACAGGTACGCCAGCAGCTCCGCCACCTCGGCCGGCTCGACCAGGCGCTTGAGCGCCGACCGGGCCAGCAGGATCGTCGACAGCACCTCGGACTCGGGGATGCCGTGGGTCCGTGCCTGGTCCGCGATCTGTCCCTCGACCAGCGGCGTACGCACGTACCCGGGATTGATGCAGTTCGCGGTGACCCCGTGCGGCGCGCCCTCCAGCGCGATGACCTTGGACAGGCCCTCGACGCCGTGCTTCGCGGTCACATAGGCCGACTTGTACGCGGACGCGCGCAGGCCGTGCACCGACGAGATCGTGACGACCCGGCCCCAGCCCCGCGCGTACATGTGCGGCAGCGCGCGCCGGACCAGCCGGAACGGCGCCTCGACCATGACCCGCTGCAGCGCCGCGAAGGTGTCCGGCGGGAACTCCGGCAGGGGAGCGACGTGCTGGAAGCCCGCGTTGTTGACCAGCACGTCCACGGCGGCGTCGACCCGCTCGACCGCGTCCGGGTCGGTCAGGTCGTGC